>JAGLRY010000350.1 GCA_023135995.1 Candidatus Aminicenantota bacterium
AATAATATCTCTCTGCTTCCAGTAGCCTTTTTACTCTCCCTTAAGTGTGGTCAGTCTCTTTTTAGCATCCTCAACCTCTGCAATGCCAGGATCAGCCTCTTTCCAGAGGTCAAGAAATTTCTCGTAATGCTCTATGGCTTTGCCTTTCCACCCTTTCTGCTCGTAATTCTTGCCCAGCATATAGAAGCTCTTGGCGTAAATGTCACCGTAATACAGTCTTCCTAAAGTTAGGGCATGGATCTTCTTATACCACTCCTCAGCTTTTTCTAAATCACCTGTCTGGTAGTAGGCTGAGGCCAGAGAATCATAGAACAAGGCATGCTCATTGCAGGGCAAATAATTATTTTCATACAGTTGCGGGCGGATCAAAGCAGATGCTTTTGCCAAAGAATCAATGGCTTTAGGGAAATTCCTCTTGTGAAGCGCGGCCATCCCAACTAAAAACAAAGAATATCTCACTGCTTTCTTGTTCATCCCTTCCTCAATTAAAGCCGTCAAACGGTCTTGAACTCGGCCTGCTTCCTCCATGGCCCCTGTCTCGATAAGGGCAAAACCTTTGAAGTAAAGCGCCCTTCTTTGGATGTGCATACGTATAGGCCCTGTTTTTCCTGAATTTTCCCAGGCCTCATAACACGCTTCCAGAGCTTTCTCATGGTCACCGGTCAGCAAATGAACGTAACCAAGCCGTCGCAGAAAATTCGACCTCCGCCAGTTGCCCTCATCCGATAGCTCGATTCCCATTTTGAGCTGGAATTCAGCCCGCTCCATCCGTCCTTGGGATAAAAACAATGAAGCCAGAGAGTTTCTTCCCGAGACAGGATTTTTCTCGAGCAGATCCAGATAATATTTTTCTGCTTCATCCCAATCGCTCATGAAATGATAGATGTCCCCTTTGATGCGAGAATTTTTATCGCCGGTTAGCAGAAAATGCTTGTCTGCTTCCGCCAGGGCAAGATCATACTCCTGCTGTTTTACATAAATACGTGCTAATGTCCACGGAGGGGTGGTAGAGTCGGGGATGCGTTCGGCGCATAGCTCCATAACCTCCTTGGCTTTGTCCAACTCCCCGAAATTTTCATAGGCAGTGGATAGATTGTAATAATCTCCGGCATACGGCGAATTGCTCTCGATGTTGACTTTGAAGTGCGCCAAGGCTTTTTCCAGCTCCTCGATCGCATCATACAGGATTCCCAATCTGCGGTTGCCGACATTGTCATCCGGATAGATCTGCAGTAATTTTTCATAGGCTTCGATCGCCCTCTTATATTCACTCTCAGGAAAGTTGAACTGATAATAATCGCCATGGATCCGGAGTCGCTCTCTCTCCGATGCATAAGCACTCAATTCAAAAGCTTTTTGATTTAACTCTAGGGGTGCCTCACCAGGAGAATAACACGCGGACAGGTAATTGTAGGCCATGACAAATTGGGGATCGATCTCTATCGCTTTCTCAAAGAAAGGAATACTCTCTTTCTGTTTGGTTAAATGATATCTCTTGACACCTTCGGTGTAGTATTTGAATGCTTCCGGTGAGCGGGATGTGATGCTCCCGATCGTTTCATCAAAATCATCCGCCATCTGCTCCTGAGTGAGGTCAAAGTTCTTTTTGATCGAGTCGGACAGCTCATCGATTTTGGTGATAATCTCATCCTCGCCCTGGCATTCCAGCTTTTCAGTCAGCTTGAGCTCAGCCGAGCTTGACTCCTGGAGTTTGGCGGTTATGATGATCTTATCTCCTGCTTGAATGAGGCTTCCGCTCACGATGTATTCGGCTTTGCCTCTATCTGCTATTTTCACAAGGTCCTCGGCAGAATATTTTTCGATATCGATCAGGTCCAGGTTCCTTAAAATGCCGTATATCGCGCTGTCATCCAGCACATAGAAGTATTTTGACTGAGCCAGGTCTGTGATCAAGAGTTGGGAGATCCCAAACCGCCAGGCATCGAGGCTCTCTTCGCCGGATAGGTTTTCAAACGGAAGAATAGCGATGGAGGGCTTATCTAAGGGAGTTGGAGGTGTTTTTTCTGCCCAAGGGCGCCAAATCACCAATCCTATGATGATGGCAACTAAAACAATTAAAGCAGGAATCAGAAGCTTCTTCAGGCCGAACGTTACCGTTATCTCCTTTGAGGTAATAGACTTTCTCTTTGGAACTATCCGCTCTGTAGTGGGGATGCCTTTCTCTATCTTATCAAGTTCAGAGTGCACTTCGCCTGAATTCTGATATCTCTTTTCTTTGTCCTTTTCTATGCATCTCAGTATGATACGGCTTAAATCCTCTGGGATCTGGGAATTAAGTTTTCTGGGATCTTCGGGCGTTTCCG
>JAGLRY010000351.1 GCA_023135995.1 Candidatus Aminicenantota bacterium
AAGTTGTCTCACCGATGGCCAATTGTTTTTCGTTCATGCAGGGATAGGCTGTGTTCAGGTAAGCATAAGTCGCTTCCACTTGCGGAATTTCGCCAGCTACAGTAACCCCTCGCATATCCCACGGGGTTTCATTGTGCAGGATGCCGTGGTAGATCTTTGTCATCGTACCCTTGGGATGCTTCTTGGGGGGCACAATATTCACCCACGTCCGGTAATTGCCGTCGCAGGAATGCGCTGTCATGACCGAGCCATCTGTGGATGCCAACCGTCCCACCATGATGCTGGTACAAGAATCGGGCACCTCCCAATCCAGAGGCTTCTCCTGGGTTTTTTGGGCAGAGATCTGGATCGAACCAGAAATCAATAAAAGAACAACTAAAAAAGTCAGACGCCTGAATAGGACGCAAGTTCTCGAATTTTTCATATCACCATTCCTTACTCCTTTATGGAAAGACTATTCATTATTCAAAATACAGCTTCTGATGTCAATGTTTCCGACCAGAAACAGAAATTTGATATGTACCCCTGTTTCTTTTAGAATGAGAGAAAATGAACCCGCAGGGATATTCATCCAACAAAGCCAACAAAAAAGAGGAACTCCTCTTCCGCCAACTCTGTTACCGGTGTTTCCGGCCCAAGAAAAATTGTCTTTGTTCAGATATCAATGCCTTTGACACACGCACTCGTTTCGTGATCCTCATGCATCCCAAGGAAGCACGCAAAGTCAAGCTTGGAACGGGTCGCCTGACCCACCTCTGCCTTAAAAATTCTGAAATCCTGCTCGGGGTGGATTTCACGGAAGATCAAAGAATCAACCGTTTGATCAAGGATCCCGTCAATTATCCTGTAATCCTGTATCCTGGAGAGAATTCCACCGACATCTCAGAGTTTCCTTTTCCCGATAGCGACGCCGATCAGAAAAAAATTTTGGTCTTTGTGGTCGATGCCTCCTGGACCTTAGCCAAGAAGATGCTGAAGCTGAGCACCAATCTCCATGATTTGCCCAAAATCCATTTCCGGCCTCAAGGGCCATCTCGATACGTCATCAAGCAACAACCGCACCCAAACTGCCTCTCCACCATCGAGTCGGTATACTTCCTTCTTCAAGAGTTGGACAAAAGGGGAATGGAAGAATGTCGCGAAAAACACCACTCTCTGCTCGAGTTTCTGGACAAGATATGTCGCCTTCAACTGGAATGTACCGAAGATGCCTCTCTTCCCGGATACAGAAAAAACGCGGTTACCCCATCAGGTAAAAAAAGGTGGCCAGATAAGAGTCGATATCCAGGAAAAAGGCAGAGGCGGAGTGTGTGCTTCGATTAGAGGGTGTGCCTTGATCAGACCGTGTATATAAATTAGCGTGTGTGCTTTATTCGGATCGTGTGCTCTAAAGAACATCAGTATTTGACGTCCACATCCACCGTGAAGAATTTGTAATCCGCGTAATCGATCTCGAGCTTTGTCCTCTGAAGGGTTTTTTTCTGAACAGTGTTGGCGTAGTTGCTCCAGAGCCCTACCTGCACCCTATGGGGCGTGTAATTCTCCTCAAAAACAGTCTTCGATGGAAACATGAGCCCGTTTTTCTCCACATCATAATAGTGACTGATGGTGATGATGTGATTGATTCCTTTAGCCTTTGAGTCTTTATACCCTATCAGCGATTCCTGGGCCACATCGATCCGCAATATCTGGAAATTTTCCCTATCGACCCATATTCTCCCGTAGTTGGAATTTTCTTCGGATACGGATTTCAGTGTCGCTTCGATCACTACAGCATCCTTTCCTTTGTGTTTATCTTCTTTGATAATCTTGTAATCGAACTTGTCCTGCTGAGACTTGCCCAGAAGCCCGATGGGCCCGAGGACAGACCTGTAAGAATAGAACTTCCGTGTCTTCAACTGGGCATTTTTTTCATTTTTCTTTTTCCCATTCTCTTTAAGAAGTGTCCGGCTTTCCTCAATCTTGTCGCCTTTCTTGATCAACTGGTAGTCATAGACATACACATTTTTTCTCAAATTTGTCTTGTGAGGGCCTTTCCTGTAGCGCTCGGGTGTGCCTTCATATCGAAATTCCTGATTTCTTCGGGGATCAGTCAACTCACGATAGGAAGGCTCTTGAGGATTGGATAGTTGACCTTCTTTGTTGTTCTTCGAGGTTTCCTCCGTAATTGTCTCCAGACACACAAAATAAAGTGCCGAATCGGCCAATTTGGAACAATATACGGCGCTTTTTTTAAGGATCTTATCCAGGTCTACAACGTCATCCCCCTCACCACTTTTTTGAGAGCTCAAAGCGGGATAAACAGTGAGTGTAAAGATCAGGACTAAAATGAAGCTGAGTTTTGAAATGATTTTGTAATCCATTTGATTCCGACTCCTCAAACTCATTTATCAATATAACATATTATTAAAATAGGCTATTTTATAGCAAAAACCGTGCCATCTCCTTTTTCAGGTTGACCATTCCGAAACACGAGATATCTCTGTCTACAAATACGGACAGGTGTGTAGATTTTCATATAAAGAATATAGAATCTCGAAAAGTCAGCCGTTCTTTAATTTATCTGAGTTTCTTTCAAACACAATTTCGATAAAAAAGATTTGTCCGGTTTATCCTATACATGCTTTGATATTCGCTACCGCCGCCTTGAGGTTTTCTAGAGAATTCGCATAGGAAATACGGATGTGTCCAGCGCCATTTTTCCCGAAATATTCCCCAGGCACTGTGGCCACAGAGGCCTTCTCCAGGAGCATTTTGGACATCTGATATCCATCCATCCCGGTTTCTTTGACTGAGGGAAAGAGGTAAAAGGCCCCCTGTGGTTCAGCGGATGAAAATCCAGGAATCTGATTTATGGCCTCGTAGATGTAATCGCGCCGCCTGCAGAATTCCTCCACCATGGCATATGCAGGTCCCTGATCTCCTTTCAGAGCGGTCACAGCTCCCCACTGTGCAAAAGTGTTGGTGGATGTCACCATGTACTGGTGATATCTAAGTATCGGATTCAAATATTTTTCCTCTCCCAGAACATATCCCAATCTCCAACCCGTCATCGAATAGAACTTGGAGAGGCCGTTTAGGATAAGGGTCCGCTCTTTCATCCCCTCCAGGGAAGCGATAGTGACATGTTCGGCTGGCGGATAGATGATCTTTTCGTAGATCTCGTCGCTCAAGATCACCAGATCATGTTCCTGCGCAAGCTGAGCGATTTTTTCCAGCACAGCCAAAGAGTTCACTCCGCCTGTCGGATTGGAGGGACTGGCCAGAAGGATCATCCTGGTCTTTGGAGTGATCTTATCTGCGATGTCATCTGGATCGGGCTGGTAGTTTCTGTCTTCATAGAGTGTATAATCCACCGGTTCCACATCATTCGATATCGCGTCCACATCGTAATTCACCCAGCGGGGGTCGGGGATAAGGATCTGGTCTCCGGGATCGAGAAGGGCATGAATGGCAACATACACGCCCTCTGCCACGCCATTGGTCACTACAACATCCGATTTTGGACTGTATTCCAGTTGATATTCCTCCGCGTATTTATCCGTAATGGCCTGACGGAGCTCTGGGATTCCGGCGTTCTGCGAATAGTGGTGTTTCCCGGCCCGAAGAGCTTCCACGGCGGCCTCGACGATATGGGCGGGCGTGTCGAAATCCGGCTTTCCTATCTCCAGATGAATGATCGTCTGTCCTTTACTCTCCATTTTTTTGGCCATGTCAAAAACCGTACGGATGCCCGAGTAAGGAATGCGCTGAGCTTTTATCGATTCCATCTTATGTCGCTCCTTCCATCAACAGCCTGTTCCCCCCCCATATACCACGGCGGCCTGCTAACTTCAATGGGACTCGAAGATTATATCAAAACACGAAAGGATAATCCTTGTACAAACAGCGAGAATAAAATATTGCTTCGATGTTCAAGCCATATGTCCTAAGAGGAGGCATCCAAGAAAAAGGGGACTGTCCCCTTTTAATGGCGCCAGCTGGTGAGGTCTGCGCCTGGTGGGGCGGCTTTCTTGATCCGGTCTAGAATCTTCGGCACGTACATCTGGTTGTACCTCAGGCGCGAGAGGGCATTCGGCCGTGTCTGGTCGCCATTCCAGCAGTGTTCCGCTCTATCCCCGTAGTCCACATCCCCATCGTAATGGGGATCGGTAGTGCTCTCCAGGAATTCTTCGACCAAATAGACGGCATTGTTCAAGTAATAATTGTCCATATCCCCACAGTAGATGTGGATCTTTCCTTTGAGTTTAGGTCCCAGTGTCTTCCAGTCCCGCTGGAGAATATAGCTCAAGTCGTAGTTTTCCCGCCAGTATTCGGCCACTTCTTTGTCGATTTCTCCTGTCATTTTGTCCCAGATGGGCTTGGGATACCCATCTTCACCCATCGGACTGTAAACGGCTTGCCAGATATCCCACTGGTCGCCGGAGCGTGAATTGGTCCCGAGCACTAGCTCGCGAAGGTTCGTCTCTTCGAGTGTACAGCTGACTTGTCCTAGGTAATTCCGCCTTCCGGGTCTAGGCGTTTTCTTGAAGGGGCTCTTCAGGAAATAGGCATTTTCATCCTCGTAGATGTTGACAAGTGTATACGCCCGAAAATCGATCGGATCCGGACAAGCGGCAAAACAACCGTTGTAATCATCCGGGTAGAAGACCTGTACGGCCAGCGCTTCCCATCCCCCCGTAGAACCGCCGTATAGAAACCGGGCCCAACCCTCGCCGATTCCCCTGAATTTTTCCTCGATGTAGGGGATTAACTCATAGGTGATCGCATCTCCATAGGGCCCTATGTTGGCGGAATTCACTGCATAGGAGTCGTCATAATAAGGATTGGCATGCTGGATCTCTATGATGAGCATTCGCGGAGTGTCTGGGGCGATCCAGTATTTGTAAAACTTATACGCGTATTCCTGCTGAGTTTTGTTGTAACCAGGCCAATCGAAGCGCGCGCTGTACTCCGCCTCGAGGTCTGGGTCTGGTGATTCTTCCCGGAAACTACCGAATGTGTAGGGGAAATGGCCATGGAAGACACAGAGCGGATATCGCGCCTCAGGATGCTTTTCGAAACCTTCGGGCAGAAGCACATGGGCGCCCAAAAACATGGGCCGGCCCCAGAATTCTGTGAGGAGCTTGCTCTGGATCTTCACATGTTTGATGTATTTTGTCTCGGGAGGATCGGGAATGGGAGGAATCTTTTGGTCCAGATTGACCGTGATTATCTGGTCCTTGGATGGATCCACATACACTTTTTGGGGTGTGCTGTAGAGATTGCCGGGGGCACGGTTCCAGTGCTGCCCCTCTCCCCTATCCATGGGAAGCTTGACCACATGGCCGTCGGCACGGTGAAAGGTCTCATAGATATGGAGGAGCCCCTGCACCCAATACTCTCCAGCAGGAACGTTTGATAGGCTATTTATCGGATATCCGAGTACACTCCCATCAAAAAGGGCATTTTCTCCCGGGCTCAAGCCATCCACATCGATCCCGAAGACGAGCTGTGTGTTGGGTCCATCGCTGATCTGAAAGCGCGGCTCGCGGCTCTCATCTGTGGAGAACATCAAAAGCACCCGGCCATCAAGGGCTTCTGCACTCTGTTCTTCCGGAAACGAAATCCCAAAACGGAGCCTACCGACAGAGCTTTCCTCACCCATCTGGCATGACGAAACCCACAAAATAATCACCAAAATCCCCACTACAAGCGACAACTTCTGATAAGAATGAGACATGACTCCTCCTTTTAAATGGCTCTATATCCGAGAATCATCTGTCCCCGGAAAACGAATGGCTTTCGCCCAGTACTCGAAACTTAAAGAGTATTTGATCACACTCTCAGTGCAGTAATGGAATCAATCCAGAGGCCAGAACTGGTTGTCGTACCAGATCTGTTCTCTGATCTCATTGTCCAGTTTGGCCAGTATCATCATATGGGTTTTTTCCCACCGGACAAGCCACCTGTAGAGTTTTTGTTCCCCTTCGGACTCTGCCTCTTCGGCCTGTTTCGAATAGAAGTTGACTGCATTTTTCTCGAATTCAAGAGCCGCCGAGATGACCGCCGCCTCATATCCTGCACCGTGCACCTCTTTGACAACCTCGCTGGAAATGATCGCAGCTGTTACAGTCGCATCCCCCTGCTCGAGGTCGGAAGCATCCGGACTTTGGCCTTTGAGAATTCGGGAATATTGTTTGGTTAAAAGATTGATGTGTTTCTGCTCTTCCCGGACAAGCATCTTGAAGAGTTCCTTGACACCTTCGATCTTTGTGGTTTCAGTCACAGATTCATAGAGGGCTTTGCCTTTGTGCTCAAGAAGGATCGCCCCTTTGACGATATCGATTCTTTTATCAGTCATTTTATTCCTCTCCCGCTTTCAGAGATCCAAAATTCTATTATAATCATTTTTATCTCTCATAACACCAAAAAGGGGACAGTCCCCTTTTTTGGACTGTCTTCATATTTAAATGTAGGGACCATTTCCCAAACGATACGTTCGGGAAACAAATCCTATACAAAAATAGAACCGCCTCCCTTTTTTTTACTTATCCAGGTCGGTTTTTTCTCCGATGGCTTGCAGCATTTCCTTGTACAGCTCCAGACGCCAATCCGGTTTTCCTGAGACAGGATTTTCTTTAAAAAGTGGGTAATTATTTCGCATCCTATCCGCCGCTGCCAAATCTATGGTGGCCAGAATGACCTCCTCTTTTATCTCGCTGGCAGGCCCTGCATAAAACTTCACTTCGTGCGCCTCCTCCCCTGGCCCGAGGACAAAGCTTGTCCCTGGAAAATCTGTCGTCCTGTCTTTTCCCACGATGTTAGAAGAGGCCACAAACATCATATTTTCGATGGCGCGAGCCTGCATCTGATTGATGTAATAGGGCTTCCAGCCCTTGAAGGGCCCGAGCGCAGTGATGTGTACATAGAGACGTGCGCCCAATGCCGCATAATACCTCGGAAGCTCAGGAAACATGTACGTGTCATAACAGATCCCAACTCCCACCAATCCCCACGGAGTGTCGAAGGCAAAAGGCTTCTCTCCTTTTTTGCACCACTTCATCTCATTCCCGAAAGGCATGAGTTTGGCGTAGGACCCAATGACTCCCTCAGGCCCGATGATGGCTGCAGAATTGTAAAACACATCCGGATGTTCACTCGACTTCTCTGACATTCCAACGATGACATAAACACCAAATTTTCGCGTCAATTCGACAATAGCATTAGTAGAGGCTCCCGGAATCGTTTCAGCGTTCTCCCTGTGCATCTTCGCTCCAGGACCATTATCGTAGCCAGTCAAGGCAAGCTCCGGAAAGAGGATGATGTCAGCACCTCGCTTTGCAGCAGCCGTGATAAAACCTTTGATCCGCTCAAGGTTTTGTTCTTTGTTCCCCCAGTCCGTGTCGAAATTCACACAGGCGATCGTCACCTCATCCGAATTCGCAGTGGCACCTTTTCCTGATACAGGAAAACTCCAAATGAAAGCGAAC
>JAGLRY010000352.1 GCA_023135995.1 Candidatus Aminicenantota bacterium
TTGTGGAATTACTGCAGAATCAATGATCGAGGAGATAGGCGATCAGGGTGACAGCCCCGCCAGGAGGGATGTCGATGAACTCAAGACCGGCCTCAAACTCTTCGTCCCCGGGAAGGCTTTTTATCCATCTCACCTCCCCCACCATGGTTATCACATCGTAAGGTTTCCCCAAGGAGAGTTCAAGAGTCAGCAACGATCCCACAGGAAGGAACGTATCGGTATAGATCATGGCACCGTTCCGGGAGATATTTCGAGTCAGACAGTAGGCAAGCTTCCTGTATGGGGGTGATACTTCTTCTGGAGATATAGAGAAGGAGATTTGATTTTCCTTTTCTACCCTTTGATCCCTTCGCCTATCCAGTGTCATTACTTTATATTTTCCATATCTGGAGATTTTTTTCAACTGAAATTTTGGGCATAAGAGAATCGCTCTTAAACCAAACGATCCCTATATCTTTATTGGTACTATTTGATACGTGTGATGGAGTAGATCTTGATCTTGGGGTTGAGCATCTGGCCCTCTGCAGGCTGTTGCTGGATTTTGCGCACGACATCCATCCCTTCGATCACTTTCCCGAATGCAGCAAATCCCTGCCCATCAGGATTTCGTTTGCCACCAAAATCCAGCTCCGGTTGATCATTGATGCAGATAAAGATCTCCGAAGATGCAGAACCGGGTTTGTTTCTTGCCATTGAGATCACACCATTTTTGTGCTTGATGCCTGTCTTTTCTGTCGTTTCATGTGCGATGGGTGGAAACCTCTTTTCGCTCTCTCCAAAACCCAATCCTCCCTGGATGACTTCGATCTTCACATCGTTGTTGGGTTGGTTATCCATGGTCACTACTCTGTAAAAGGTTGCTCCATCGAACAGATTGTTATCGACATACTTGAGGAAATTTACTGCGGTTATGGGTGCATCCTTCTCATAGATATCCACAGTGATATCGCCCAATTTTGTTTTGATCAATACCCTAGGAGTTTCATTTGCAAACCCAAAAGAAAACATCGAAAAAATGGCTGTAATTGTAAATATCTTCCATAAAAGTCTCATATTTACCTCAACTTAACAAAATTTAAGATGAAACGATTAATCTGATTCTAGGATATTTATTTAAAAAGAGAAATGCAATGATTCGCTTAAACCAGAAAAAGGACCATGTACATGTTCTGCATTTTTTATTTCTGCTTTGTTGCTTCCCATCTTATCCATGGTGGAAAGATGCGTTTTATGATCTGCAATGACTCGGGTGATTCCTAAACATTCACACTGTTATACGAAAAAGCCTCCAATGGAGTTTAAAAAACCTTCGACATTTCCAGCGCACAAAAAGGCAACAGTCCCCTTTTTTGTTCACCCCTGGAAAAAGGGGACTGTCCCCTTTCTGTAGGTTGACAGAGGCGGAGGCATTTTATAGGCTTAGTGAATCACGAAAGAGATGGAGAATGAGGCATGACGTGTCACACAAAAATGGCCTTGGTAATGATCACCCTTCTTTTTGCAGTATCAATAAGTTTTGGACTCACAATGGTTAAAGACAAAGATCCCGTCAAACTCGCCATCGTCCTGCAGCCCGTTTCAGGGAGCCGCAGCGGCCCGGAGATGTCACAAGGCCCGCAGCTCATGTATGAGGGCGTCAAGAAAATGCTGGCTGAAATGGGCATCGAAGAGGCCGCCAAAGAAATCGTGAACCTGACTCCTGAAGAGGATAAGGATTATGGAGCGTGGCACAGAGTGGGATTGGCTAACGGCCACCTGAACGAAACCGTGTCGCGCGTGAGCAAAGAAGGAATGTTTCCCTTGGGCCTCTTGTCCAACTGCAACAGCCTGACAGGAATGCTGGCTGGGATGCAGCATTCAGGCCCAGGTCGGCGCCCTCTATCCGTAGGGCTCATCTGGCTGGATGCCCACGCCGACTACAACACACCCGAGACCACATTGAGCGGGATGCTGGGAGGCATGCCGGTTGCTGTGGCTGCAGGGAAATGCCTGTACAGATTGCGCCTTAAAGCCGGTCTGGAACCCGCCATCCCAGAGAAGAACATCATCATGATGTGCGTCAGAGATATGGATCCTCTCGAGGAAGAGCTGGTCCTCAATTCACACATCACTCTGATATCGACTGAGGAGATGATCAAACTGAGCCGCCGAATGAAAGAGGAGTATAAAAAGCTCTGCGACCGCGTCGATGTCGTCTACATCCACATCGACCTCGATGTGCTCGACGCCCCAGATATCCCAGGCCACACCTTCCAGATCCCGAATGGGCCGAATCCGGCTCAGCTGGGGAAAGCCCTCAAATACATGATGCGGAATCCCAAAGTGGGGGCGCTGGGAATAGCATCGTTCCCCACTCAAGAGGAGGTTCGCACCAAGAGCTTGGGATCAACACTCGAAGTTATCAAGGGCGGTCTTTTAGGACTTCAGGCCCGATAAGTCAGTCCCAATCGTTGATTAATTATCCTTGCCTTAATGTGACCAATCCGTAGGCGACATATCCTTATATCATCAAATCAGAATATTCGCGCTCAGTGATACATTCCGATAGGGGCACCCGGTGGAGGATTAAAATGTTCGATAAACGTAAAACTGCTCGGGTCCTTCCGAAACCGGTCGATCTCTGAAATGGCAAAGAAATAGTGGGCTTTTTGACTGTCATCTCCTGTCAAGTTCGCTTTTTGGGTGAGCATGATCTGCAACTCCGCAAGCTTCATGAAGGCGATGGCATGGGCTTGTGGGGAAACTCTCTCATCAACAGCCAAACGCATCAGACTGTACAGAAATACATTGTCCACAACCCGCTGTATTTCTGCCTGTGTTCCGGATTTAAGCACAGACATCCAGGTCGCTGCAATCAGGCGTTCCAGGACATCCGACAGCCCGGGATAGTCTTTATTCCGTGAGTGATAATCGATGAGCCTTGACACTCTCTCCGGGTGTAAGATCAGGCCGATCGCGTGGTTGGACACGGCCTCTGCAGCCCCTAAAGGATCGAATGTATCGCCGGTATAGCCGTGTAAGAGCTCACGTGTCTCACGGTATCCCGGAGGGCGGGGAGGAATAAGATATAAAATTTTTTCATCTATTTCCAGGTTTTGAGGCTCGATGGTTCTGAGTAATACTTCGAGTGCACGGCGTTGTTCAGCGCCTGGCACTATTTCCGGGTCTTTCTGAACATCACCCCGAAGCCTGTGATTGTAGTAAAGCCCACCGAGCACGCTGGCGGCCGCCTCGATCTGATACCTGTGGAACATGTAGACGGGAACGAGCACGTCTTCCAGTGTGGCCATAGGCATACCAGCGGGAATGCGTTTCTCCGAAAATGTGTCGAGAGCGATGTCCCTGATTTTCATCACCCGCTCGAGCTCATCGACAGGATGTTTTCCGTTGTCCCACGTGTTGGCCAGGGGATGGGCGCTGGAGATCCCCGCATCTTGCCCGGCCAAGAAGTACAATCCTCTTGAAAACGCTCCATCGAGTATGGCCTTGAGCTCCTTTTCCTCATCCACACCGTCAGGAAAATGCTGGTAGCCAAAAGCGATGGAGACCGTGTCCCACTCGCCGACGCCCACATCATAGGCATCAGATAGGTCGAGCGCGCCATCCGCTCCAATTTTTATGAGTGGATGGGGATAATCCATGACCGAGGCTCTGTCATTGACGCTCGAGGCATAATTATGGCCCAGCCCCAAGGTGTGCCCCACTTCATGGCAGGAGAGCTGCCTGATCCGCGCCAGTGCCATCTCCAGCAGTTCCGAAGAGTTGTCCTTTCCATCCTGATAATTGCCCACCAAACCCTGCGCGATGAGAAAATCCTGTCGAATCCTCAACGATCCCAGCGCCACATGGCCTTTGATGATCTCGCCCGTGCGAGGGTCTGTGACCGATGAGCCGTAGGACCATCCCCGTGTTGCCCGGTGGATCCAGTTGATCATATTGTACCGGATATCCATGGGGTCGGCTCCTTCGGGGAGTATTTTGGCCTGGAACGCGTTCCTGTAACCGATGGCTTCGAAAGCCTCATTCCACCAACTTGCCCCTTCGAGCAGGGCAGAACGGATCGGTTCGGGCGTTCCAGGGTCGACGTAATAAACGATAGGTTCAACGGGATCGCTGATCTTGGCACTGGGATCTCTTTTGTGAAGCCTGTGGCGGACCGTATAACGTTTTGTGATCGGCTCGCTCACAGGAGTGGCAAAATCCATGAAGGTGAGGCCGGAAAAATTGGACCTGGGATCATAAACACGCGGTGTGTAGTTGTCATCGGGAAGCTGGATAAAGGAGTGATGCTGCCGTAAAGTGATGGCACCAGGATCAGGGGCAACCTGTCTGACATACATTCCAGGACTTTCTGAGGTGAATGTCAACATGGCCTCGACTTCAGTGTTGAGAGGGAAATTCTTCGTATTCGGCAGATAGATCGCCGACCGCGAGACATCGTACCTGAAATTGCCCTGGTTTCTCCGTTTTAAAGACCCTATGGCATTGTGGGCATCCCGCATGAAAAACTCGGTGGCATCCACAAGGACTCGACTTTCCTCCTCTGCCGTGACTTGAAAACCCC
>JAGLRY010000353.1 GCA_023135995.1 Candidatus Aminicenantota bacterium
AAAAGGGGACTGTCCCCTTTTTTCGGGGAATGGGGCTTACATCTTATTGTTTACTGCTTAAGCCACCATCTGTTAAGATAAATATATAAGGAAAGATGAATTTTACAATATTCGGTTATCCCAAAACAGGCAAGACCACTCTATTCAATCTCCTGACCGGCGCCAAGATCGAGGTCCAAACGTACGAAACCGGAAAAAAAGAGCCCAATCTCAGAACCTGTCCTGTTCCTGACCATAGATTGGACAAGATCTGGAGCCTTTATCCGGACAAAGAGAAGAAGCCCGCAACAGTGGATTATATCGACCTGGCAGGGATCTCATACGGCGAGGTGAAAAACGAATCTTACCTGAACTATTTGAGAAAAGCCGATGGGCTGGCCCATGTCATCCGTTCCTTTATCGATGAAAGCATTCCGCATCCCAGGGGCAAAATCGATGCGGCCGAAGATATTCGGGCTATGGAAGAAGAGATCGTCTTAGCCGACCTTCTTTCTGTCGAATCCCGGATGGAAAAGCTCAAGAAAGAATTAAGAGGTGCAAAAAATCCTGACGGAGAAAAGGAGATGGAATGGCTCACCTCGCTCCACACCAACCTCGAGGAGGGAAAAGCCGTCCGTGAGCTCAGCCTCTCCCCCGCAGAAGAAAAACTTTTCCGGAGCTTTGCCTTTCTGAGCCAAAAACCCCTCTTCCACATGCTAAACGTGGACGAGAGTGACATCGGCCTTATCGAAACTCCGGAAAAAATCTTTTCCTCAGACAAAAAAGGAATCTCCACCCTTGCCTTTTGCGGAAAGATCGAAATGGAGATTCTCGAGCTCGACGAGGAGGAAAAAGATGTGTTCCTGGAGGAATACGGATTCAAAGAGCTCAGTGCACCCAAGTTTTTAAAATCCTCCTACAACCTTCTGAACGTGATCACTTTTTTCTCCATCGGGAAGGAAGAGGTGAAAGCATGGACGATCCCCAAGGACACTCCTGCTCTTCATGCCGCGGGCATCATCCACTCGGACATCGAGAAAGGATTTATCCGGGCCGAGGTCATCGGCTGGGAGGAACTCTGCGAGTTTGGTTCATTCCAAACGGCTAAAGAAAACGCCGCCATCCGCCTTGAAGGCAAAGAATACACTGTGAAGGACGGAGATGTCATTTACTTTCGTTTTGCGAAGTGATCGTAAGACAAACGAAACGAGCGAACAATGAAGAAATCTTTTGAGATCACAGCCCACGATAAGGACACGTCAGCAAGAACAGGGATCATCAAGACCGCCCACGGGGATATTCGGACACCAGCATTCGCACCGGTCGCCAGTCAAGGCGCTGTTAAAGCTTTACCCCACAACCTCGTTAAGGACTTGGGCGCTGACCTCATACTCGTCAACGCATACCATCTTTATCTCCGCCCCGGTCTGGAAACGATCAGCGAGATGGGAGGGATACACTCTTTTATTTCCTGGGATAAACCCATCCTTTCAGACAGCGGAGGATTCCAGATCTACAGCCTCACTCCTCTGGTCAAAGTCAAGAAGTCGGGTGTCCAATTCGCCTCACATCTTGACGGGACCAAGATCTTTCTGACACCCGAGGATGTCGTTGACATCCAGTATTATTTGGGAACAGACATCATGATGGCTCTGGATTATTTCCTCCCCTATCCTTCATCCAAAGAGGACATGCGGAATTCCGTAGAGCTCACCTCTCACTGGGCCGAACGCTCTAAAAAACACTTTCTCACGCGGGAGTCCTCTCAGCTACTCTGGGGCATCACACAGGGAAGTGTGGACTGGGAGTTAAGGAAAAAGAGCACCGAAGAATTGATGGCCATAGACTTCGACGGTTATGCGTTGGGTGGTCTCGGGATCGGTGAACCCAAATCCCAATTCATGGAAATCGTAGAAAAATCCGATGCCCTGCTCCCCAAAGAGAAGCCTCGCTACCTCATGGGAATCGGATACATCAAGGACATACTTGAAGCTGTGGATAGAGGCGTCGATTTGTTTGACTGCGTTCTACCGACCCGCAATGCCCGAAACGGAACGATCTTCACCAGCCAGGGAAAAATCGTTATTAAAAACAAGAAATACGAGACGGACAAGCGTCCCCTCGACGGGAATTGTTCCTGCTACACCTGCACCCACTTTTCCAGAGCCTACCTGCGTCATCTTTACGAGAGAAGCGAGATCACCTCTGCCATTTTGAACACCATCCACAACCTGCATTTTTATCTTGACATCTTCGAAAAAATTAGGCAAGCTATTCAAAAAAAATCGTACAAGAATTTGAAAAAAAAGTTGATAGATATCAACACAGAGGACGACAGCGAATGATTTTTACAACACTTATGACTTTCAGTGAACAAGCCCCGGCGGGAGCCGGTCAAGGAAGTTTCATCACGGCGCTTGTTCCTTTTATCTTGGTATTCGTGATCTTCTATCTGCTCATCATCATGCCATCACGCAAAAAGCAGAAAAAGCACCAGGAAATGGTGGGTCAACTCAAAGCGGGTGACAAAATTGTCACAAGCGGGGGCATCTACGGTACGGTGATGGGGACGAAGGAAGACCGAATAGAGATCAAGATCTCATCCAATGTCAAGATTGACATCACCAAAACCGCGGTTTCAGCAATCCTAGGACAAAAGAAAGACAAAAAATAGACAAGAATTCTGGATTCTAAGGTAGGGGCGAAGTTCAAAGGAATTCGAAAATAGAATCGTTTCGATGAAAAAAAACATACAGTGGAGACTCTTTATTGTCTTGGCCGTTCTCGCACTGTCCATCTTTCTCGCCTACCCTCCGAGTAAGATCCCCCTTGGCCTAGACCTTTCCGGAGGGATGCATCTTGTACTACAGGTCGTGACCGATGATGCTATTAATGTGGAAACAGACAACGAGATCCTTCGCCTCCAAGAAGAGCTGAAAAAAGAGAACTTGACCTATGAGAGGATATCTAAAAGCGAAGACCGGGTCGGGCGATTCACCATCCAGAACTTTGACGTTCAGAGAGAACGAGAACTCCGCGATCTGCTGGATGAATCTTACAAAGAATGGGATTATTCTGTTGTCGGGACTGAGGTCGTCCTCGACATAAAGTCGAACGTCGCCTTTTATCTGCGTGACCAGGCCGTTCGACAATCAGAAGAGACGATCTGGAACCGCGTGGATGAACTCGGTCTCACAGAGCCTACGATCCAAAGACAGGGAGGGGCTGGAGGGGACCGCATCATTGTAGAACTTCCGGGGGTGGACAATCCAGAGCGGGTGAAAAACATCCTGAAAACCACAGCGCTTCTCGAATGGAAACTGGTTACGGGAGGCCCTGCTCCCACAGAAGAAGCTCTTCTCGAGCCACACGGAGGCGTCGTCCCCGAAGACATGCAGGTTGTCAAAGGGGACCCGAAAAGGACACAGGGAGGATATTACCTCCTCAACAGAGTTGCAAGTGTCACCGGCCGGGATATCCGGATGGCGCGCCGATCGATCGATCAATGGAACAGCCCTGCCGTATCTTTCACTCTGGACCCGGATTCGTCTCGAAGGTTCGGCAAAACGACAACGGATCACCAGGGTGAGAACCTCGCCATTGTTCTGGATGGCCGTGTGCAATCCGCTCCAGTTATCGAGGACCGGATCACAACCGGCAGCGGGATCATTCGTGGAGGATACACAATCGAGGAGGCTGAAGATTTGGCCCTGGTCTTGAGAGCCGGAGCCATGCCGGCAAAAATCAAATACCTGGAAGAACGGACGATCGGACCCTCCCTTGGGGCCGACTCCATCCGAAAAGGTCTGACCTCCATCATCATGGCTCTCGTACTCATTCTTGTTTTTATGGTTTTCTATTACAGATTGGCCGGAGTGAATGCAGTCATCGCGCTTGTGTTTAACGTGATCATCCTGATGGGAGCGCTGGCCTATTTTCATGCGAGCCTTACGCTGCCCGGAATTGCCGGTATCATTTTGACGATCGGTATGGCTGTGGATGCCAATGTGCTCGTCTTCGAACGCATCAGAGAAGAACTCTCTCAGGGGAAGAGTGTCTTGAGTTCGATCCCAGCGGGATTTAGCCGGGCATTCCGAACGATCCTGGATGCCAACGTGACGACTATCATTGCCGCCATCTTTCTCTTCCAATTCGGAACAGGCCCCATTCGAGGGTTTGCGATCACTCTGATCATCGGCATAACTGCGAGCATGTTTACAGCGATATTTGTTTCGAGGTTGATTTTTGACATCTCTTACTCGAAGAAGAAAAAAAGAGATAAATTGAGCATATAAGATGCAGATACTTAAGAAGCCCAACTTTAACTTCATGAAATACAAGTACATTGCTTTGGGTTTCTCTGCGATCATCATTGTCATAGGACTCCTCAACATCAGTTTTGGAAAGGGCCTTACTTCAGGGATAGATTTTGCAGGGGGAACTCTGGTCCGTATCAAACTCAGTGAACCCATGCCTGTCTCAAACATCCGACAGGCACTGGCCATTGCCGATCTGGGAACCAGTAAGATCCAAGCTGTGGGCAAAACACAAACAGAGTATATGATCCGCACGATGCAAGCGACAGAAGACGAACAGCAGCAACAGGACATCGAAGCCCATGAGATCATGGGACAGAAAGTTGTGGATGTTTTACGCGGCGAAGATGAGAAGGCCGCTATTGATAGCGGAAAGATCGACCTGAACAGTATCGACGAAGGAGGGCTCTCCCGGATGATCGCAACAGACTTCCCGGATGAGGCCGAAGATTCAGCGCGACGGATTTTTGCTTTCCGCGTGGCAAACGGCATCATCAACAGTTATGAGCAGATCGAACAAGAGATCGGCATCAGCAGCGACATCATCCGGTCCCTCCAAACCAAGACGATCCTCAGCCGATTAGCAGTCCTGAGCAGAGAATCTGTGGGCCCCCAGGTCGGATTCGACCTCCGACGAAAAGCGACCCAAGCGACTGTCTGGGCTTTATTCGGAATGCTCATCTACATTGGAATACGTTTCAAATTTGCTTATGGCGTGGCAGCGATCTTGACCCTCACTCATGACATTCTGGTCACCATCGGTATTTTTTCTCTGACAAACAGAGAGATTAACCTGCCTGTGATTGCAGCGATCCTGACTATTGTCGGTTATTCTTTGAACGATACGATCGTTATTTTTGTTAGAGTGCGCGATAACCTCAAGATTCTCAGGAAAAAAGAGTTTGGGGAGCTACTGGACACAAGCATCAACCAGACCCTCGGCCGAACAATTATCACGTCTGGGACGACTTTCATTACCGTGGCCTCTCTGTTCTTTTTTGGGGGCGAAGTCCTCAACGATTTTGCATTCACGATGATGATCGGAGTCATCGTTGGAACCTATTCCTCGATTTACCAATCCTGTTCGATCCTCTTCTTTTGGAAAAAATTCTTCAAACCGAAAAAAGGCATGGGAAAATGATTTTTTTGACTTGTCAAAAGGTTTGTTTTTGTTTATACTTTTCTTTTGTCCGAGGAAATAATTTAAACAAGAGGTAAAATAAAATGGCTGAAAACACATCGCCAAAAGGAAAAGAAAAAGCTCGGGAAATGTTCGCAGATTCCTTTTTCACTGCGGATAAAGGATATGCCAGAAAAACCATAGCATTCCTCGCCTCATTTCTTTTCTTCGCGACAGTCGCTGCAGCTATGATCATAATTCCTCTTATGAATCCCTCTGATGTCCCTCAAGTGGAAGTCTACAGTGCATTCCTCGCTCCACCCCCACCTCCACCTCCTCCACCTCCTCCACCAGCTAAGAGAAAGAGCAAATCCCGCACCCGAACCAGGATCAAACCCGTCCAGGCTCGGACCACCATCAAGCCCGGACAACTCATCGCACCTGTGGAGATCCCGGATGAGATCGCCGAAGAAGAACTCTCCGACATCGGTATCGAAGGCGGAGTCGAAGGCGGAGTCGAAGG
>JAGLRY010000354.1 GCA_023135995.1 Candidatus Aminicenantota bacterium
GGAGTCGTCGGTGGCGTGCTCGGTGGCATCGTCGGTGGCGTGCTCGGTGGCGTCGTCGGTGAAGTCGAAGCTCCTGTGCGGGCTGTCGGTGAAATCAAACCGCCAAGACTCGTCAAGCGGGTCGACCCCACCTATCCTGAGATCGCAAGACAGGCCAGAGTCGAGGGTGTTGTCATCGTTGAAGCGACCACCGACATCTACGGCCGCGTCCAGAGGGTCAAAGTCCTCAGGTCCGTCCCACTTCTTGACCAGTCTGCCATCGACGCTGTGCGTCAGTGGGTCTATGAACCCATGGTCATCAATGGCCGCCCAAGAGGTGTTATCTTTACTGTAACCGTCAGGTTTCAATTAAAATAAAAAAGTAAAGCTATAAATGGCTTTCGATTTTTAAAAGGAGGTACTTAAAATGCAATTTGGTCTAATTGAAATGTGGCAGGCCATGGGATATATGGCCAAATCAGTTGCTATGAGTCTTATTTTCCTGTCAGTGGTCGCCATCTATCTGTTCGTTGAAAGGCAGATCGTTTTCGCAAAAGCAAAGACGAAATCAAAGAAAATTGCTCCAAAACTCGCCGAGTTGCTGAAATCCGGGAACATCCAGGAAGCCCTGACTCTTTCTAGCAAGAAAGAAAACAAGGGAAGCCATTTAGCCCGAGTGACTGCAGCAGGTGTCAGAGAATTTATGGAAGGTGAAGAAGCCGGCTTGAACTTTGAGCAACAGATTGCTTCTGCGCAAAGGGGGATGGACAGAGCGGCAATTATTTTTTCTCAAGAGTTGAAGAGAGGTTTGAACACCATCGCTACGATTGCAACATCTTCTCCGTTCATCGGGCTGTTTGGAACGATCTTTGGTATTATCAATGCGTTCCGTGGTATGGCTCTGACTGGTTCAGGTGGGATCGGTGCTGTGGCGGCCGGTATCGCTGAAGCCCTGATCACAACAGCTTTTGGAATCGGTGTTGCTATTATCGCCCTCTGGTGCTACAACTTTTTGAACACAAGGGTTGAGATCATCGACGCTGAGATGTCCAACACGGCCTCTGAAGTCATTGACTTCTTCGTCAGGAGAGATAGTCAAAAAGGCTGAGAATAATAATCCTTCGAAATAAACACTAAAGAGGAGAAAAATGGGAGTTTCAATTCCTGGTAAAGAAGGCGACGAGGTTTCTGCTGTACCTAATGTCGTTCCTCTCTGTGATGTTCTTCTTGTTCTTCTCATCATCTTCATGGTTGTGACACCACTCATTCAAAAAGGAGTTGATGTCCGACTTCCCACCGCCCTCAATACCATAGACATGCCTGAAAATCCGGAAGTCGTCCTGCACATCAAAAAAGGTGGTGCCCTCTACCTGAACGAAGAGCAGGTCCAGATGGACAATCTCGCACTTCTGTTGGAAGAGGCCTTGTTGGCTGCTGGTGACAAAAGACTCTACCTGAGAGCCGATGGAGAGCTGGAGTACGGCAACGTCGTGGATATCATCGAGATCATGAAGGATGCTGGCGTAGAGATCGTAGGCATTATCACGGATAAGAAAACAGAACGAATCGATTAGGGGTACTTCAGCACCTATACCATTCCGGGTTTAGCTATAAGTTATCGACTATCACCAAAGGGTAAGGAAAGATAAGTTTCAACTTCTTCCTTACCCTTTGGTTCTTTTTTTAGGACCTTTTTCCAAACGTCCCCACTCTCCATACAAAAGTACACAGGTATATCTCTGATTGCTTTCCCCAAAAATTTGACGAAGTTCCTGTAGAGCTCGATGCGGAGAGGCTTAAAATAGCGGAATTTACCGTCTTTTCCGCGGATGAGTTCTTCATACAGGATTCGGCTTTGAGGGAACCTTTTTAAGATGACCTCTTTGAGAGGGGGAGGGAACCTCAAGCTGCCCAAACTGATCCAGGCTATTTTCTGTGTCTCGATCTTTGTGAGCATTTGATCCACAACCTCGGCATAGCCCTCTTCCCAACCGGGATAACGAATGATGGGATCAAAGTGAAACGCAACTCTATACCCTCTCTTCATGACCGAATGGGCAGCCTCCAATCTTTCAGCAACGGAGGGTGCTCCTCTTTCCTCCTCTTGAGCGATCCTTGCGGAGTTGAGAGACCAGGCGATGATAATAGTCTCAGACGGTGGACTCTCGAGCACATTGGCGATGTTCGTGGTTTTTGTCTTCAGCTCAAAGAGCACGTTTTTTTTTTCTTTAAAATACCCGAGCATTTCTTTGGAACGATCCGTAAGGTGGTCCAGCACCAGGGAATCCCCCAATTCGCCCGTGCCGATGCGAATGATATGGTGACGATGCCTCGAGAGGAAGAGATCCATCTGATGCCACAGGTTTTCCGTGTTCACATGGACAGTGATCAATGGATTGTCCAGATAATTCTGGAGAATGCAGTATGTACAATCCAGGGGACAGTTGAGATCCGTATTGATGATGAAATAATTGCACCCGATATATCCCGGCGTGCAGGGGCAGGGCTTCACAAACACACCTCTTTGTTGGGTGATGAGAAGAGTCTGTTTGCCTAAAAGAAGAGGATCTCTCTTCGCACCGAAATCGGATATCAGGTCTTGCGCATTCTCGATGATCTCAGTTGGAATATGACTTGTTCTTTCCAGGATCTTTTCTGTGAGGGGAAAATGGAGGCTTTTCTTATCGATGAATATTTGTTTGGGGAAATAGGGATTACTCATTATTTTTTTTCGGTGATGATTTTAACAGCCGGGAAATTTTCTTGTGCGAAACCAGTTCGTTGAGTTTGATCAGTTTCTTCTTGTATTCATCGGAATTTTTAAAGGTGAACTGGACCGTGTACTCTTCCCCCTCAAAAAATGGGGACGGTTCTATTTTTATATCGTCCGGCCATTCCAGGTCTTTTTTCTGGGATTTAAAGGTGTCTTTCCACGTCGAAAGTGTGGGGTATCTTTTTCTCTGGATCAGGTTTCTGATTTCTTCTGCCTTTTGGAGTGGGGAGAGGTTTTCTGCACTGATGATCCGTTGGATATCCTCTCCAGCAAGGATATCTTGAACGGGAATATGATCTCTTTTGGAAACCTCCAACAGGTTCTGCAGGAGCTCTTTCTGTTTATTCTGTCCCAGAGGATGAAGGGAAGACAATAGGAGCCGACGCTCTTCTTCGCTGTACTCGGTCAAAAGCTGCGCGACAGGATACGTCATGTTCTTTGAATGGATGATTGCTTTTATCTCCGGTTCCAGAGCAGCGATGTCGAGGTAGATGTCCAAATGATTGAGAGTTTGTGGAATTTCAAGAAGGGACAATTCGCCTTTGACAACATCGTTTTCGGTGACACCCAATTGGATCAGCCGGCTCAGGATCTCTGCTTTTTCGAGAAGCGTGAAGGTCCTGAACGTCAAGTTCTCTTGCAGGCCCAATCGGAACGCCTCAAGGTCATCTTGACCCTCAAAGACGAAACACGGGATGGAGGGCAGGGAAAGACTTTGACACGCCAAAACTCTCTTCCATCCTGTCACGATGAGGACATTTCCTTTTCTATGCGTAACGACAGGCGGGTGGATCAGGCCGATCTCTGCGATAGAACGGATGAGCGCAAAGAGGTCGAAATAATAGGAGATGCGGAACCTCTCGTCCTTGATATTTATTATGTCCAGCTTGATATTCTCTGATTTCATGGACAATATTGTAGCTCATTGCATAATATGATTCTACAGCCAAAAGGGGACAGTCCCCTTTTTCCAGAGGTGTTGAGAAAAGGTGACAGTCCCCTTTTTTATGTAGGGTCCATTCCCCGAATGGACCGTTTGGGAAACGGTCCCTACATTTTTTTTGTTCGCATTCACGATGTAGGGTCCATTCCCCGAATGGACCGAATAAATAAACAATAAAATTCACTATTGTAATGAACATCTATTTTTGTTATCTATTCTTCGAAAGTTATGAGAAGTCAAAAAGACGAAGGGATCATCAAACCGCAACCCATAAGAGGCTTCGGCCGAAGGACAGTCTTGTATATTCCTGTGGATTCGCCTTCCCTCACGATCCAGAAGGCCCTCAAAAAAAACGCAAGGAAGACAAAGATCACACCGTTAGGACAGCTGTTCCTCTTTGAGAATAAAACTGTCCTCTATCAATGTATGTGTGCCCCTCTCGCCGTTCTGTCATTGGAGAGGTTGATCGTTTCGGGCGCACAGGATATCGTCATCCTTGGCTTTTGTGGGGCGCTCGATGAGAAAAGAAACATTGGGGACGCTGTAAGCGTCACTCAAGCCGCTTCTGAAGAAGGTACTTCCAAACATTATTTTCCGCGAAAAAAGCTCTTTCGGGCATCTTCGCAACTTAGGGCTGAGGTTGAAAATTCCCTTTCAGAACAAAGGCTTTCTTTTGTGAACGGCTCTGTGGTGTCCACAGATGCGCCCTTTCGAGAGACGCGGTCATGGTTAGATCGGAATCGAGCCAGAGGTATCGGTTTTGTGGATATGGAGACATCGGCTGTATTTGCATTGGCGGATTTTTACGGTCTACAGGCCGCAGCACTGCATCTTGTGAGCGACCAGGTCACTTCATCCTCCCATCGAATGAGATTTCACTCCCGAAAACTCGAACGGAATATCCAAAAGTATTTTTTGCCAATGATA
>JAGLRY010000355.1 GCA_023135995.1 Candidatus Aminicenantota bacterium
AAAAATCTGAATTTTTTAAATTCAAGGGATGCTCGTGTCATAAGGATCTTGAGTGAGTACATGGAACCCCTGCAAAGAATGAGACATCTCAAAGTGAACAGCACAGTGCTGTTTCTTGGCTCTTCAAGAGCAGACCCAAACAAAAAAGACAGTGTTCTCGGAAAATATTATTGGGAAGCCGAGGAATTGGCTTTCCGATTGGCCGAGTGGGCGATAAAACTTAAGCCCAAAGGGAAAAATTTTGTCATTTGCACAGGGGGAGGTCCAGGCATAATGGAAGCAGCCAACAGAGGCGCTTCGAGAGCAGGCGGGAAATCCATCGGAATGAACATCTCTCTGCCTCATGAGCAGTTCCCCAATCCTTATATCTCCCCTGAACTTTCGTTCCTGTTCCACTATTTTTTTATGCGGAAGTTTTGGCTCGTCTACCAAGCAAAAGCTGTGATCGCCTTCCCAGGGGGGTACGGCACTTTCGATGAGATCTTCGAGACGTTGACTCTAATCCAAACAGATAAAATGCAAAAAAAAGTTCTTCCCATTTGTCTCTACGGTGAAAAATATTGGAGAGAGATCATCAATTTTGAAGCACTCTTGGAACACGATACCGTATCACCTGAAGATATCCATCTCTTCCAGTACTGTTCAAATCCCGAAGAGACATTTTTGCTACTGAAAGAAAAGCTCATAAATCTTTTGTGACAGAAAAAGCAAGAAGTAAAAAGAGAAAAACCAAACGTGGAAAATTAAACACTGAACCGATGACGGTATCATATTGTATCCGGATAAAAGCGTTCCTCTTTGTCCTCACTGCAGCTCTCCTGATGTATTCGTGCAGCAGCCTTCCCAAAAAAGAGCCAGCCCTTATACAGACAGGGCTTGCATCTTGGTACGGGCCTAATTTCCACGGTAAAACAACTTCTAGCAGAGAGGTTTACAACATGTATGACATGACGGCTGCTCATCGGACTCTTCCCTTTGGCACTTACGTCATGGTGACGAACATAGATAATGGAAAATCGGTAAAGGTCAAGATCAATGACCGAGGCCCGTTTGTGGAGGGGCGGATCATCGACCTTTCCTACGCTGCTGCACAAGTGTTGGACGCTGTCGGACCAGGAGTCATCCTAGTCAAAATTGAAGTTTTAACGGATGTTTCGCCGCCAAAATCCTCACAGCAATACGCTGTGCAGGTAGGATCCTTTACAAATAAAGATAACGCCAGATCTCTCCAAAAAAACCTTCAAAAGGCCTTCAAAGAGGTGTACGTGTCCACATTCCAGACACCTACACAGACTTTTTACAGAGTGAGAATCAGAGCCACTGATAGAGATGACGCCGAATCGATCACACGCAGACTCCACAAAGGGGGGCGTGTGGCTTTTATCGTGGAAGAGTTTTAAATCCATTATAACGAATCCGGTATTTGCATTATTAAAAGCTTGAGAATAAACTGTCGTATCTGACCGAAAAGGTCGATCTATCTAGAAAATGTCCAAAAGGATTCTCTTTTCCGCTTCGATCTTCCATGGTCTTAACGATGCCGCCACAGTCACTGTGCCCATGATCTTTCCCCTACTGTACAGCCAGCAATCCATCATCACCAAGTACACCCACATCGGCATTCTTTCCAATCTTGGACTGATGGTGACTCTTGTATGTCAGCTCATCATCGCGCATTACGCCCACAAATACGAATACAGACATATGCTCCTACTCAGCCTTGCAGGAATCTCTCTCTCACTTGTTCTGATAACATTCTCCTGGTCCTTTGGCACATTGTTGTTGTTTTATCTCGTGATGCGTATCTTTGCCAGTTTTTACCATTCCGTGGGTGTTGCGACTGTTTCCATATCCCATCCGGACAAGGCCTTGGATTTTGCTATGGGTGTTCAAAGTGGTTCGGGAAATATCGGTCTGTTTCTCGCGTTTATTGCGACTGGATTTATCGCTCAAAGCTTCAGCTGGCAAACTCCCCTTCTCGCTCTTGCGGTTATCTTATTTGTTTTAGGGACGATAAGTTTTCTCACTGTGAAAAAGACATCCACAATGAATGCCGACATCCAGCCTCCGGAAGCGCGGTCTTGGAAGCAGGCAATAAATGAAACCTCAGAGTATTTTCCTGGTTTCTTCTTCGGAGGAGCCTGTTGGGGAACGACTATTTTCTACGCACCCTCACTTTTTCATCACAAATTTCATGTTTCTTTGGGCAAGACAGGGCTGTATCTCGCTCTTTGGATCGCCATTGGTACGCTGATGCCTTATCTTTTAGGCTATCTGAGTCAAAAAATAGGACGGCGCAACATCATTCTGTTTGGCTTTTTCGGCTCAACGCTATTTCTAGGCATTCTGGGACTCTCCCCCATTAAAGAACTGGCGGCGATCAGCCTCGTTCTCTTTGGCGCCTTCCTTTTTATGATCTATCCCGCCCTCCAATCTGTAGTGGGAAACAGAGTGTCTACCGGGATCCAAACTCAGGCGTTCAGTATTGTCGCCAATGTTCAGATGTTTGCAGGTGCAGTCGTTAGTCTTATTGCAGGTTTTCTCTCAGATGCCTTGGGAATCAATTCTCCTTTTCTCTTCGTCGCTATTATAGGTATCTTCACAACGGCTTACTTCATCAAAAGGAGAAAATCCATTTAATCTGTTTGTCTTGATCAGAATTCGATCAAACCCATCTTGATTATGGCATATTCGGTTTTAAGACTTTTCCAGGCAGCATACCCGTCCAATCGCCCTTATCCAGGACCATCTCCCCGTTGATGATGAGATATTCAACACCTTCACTGTATTGATGAGGATTGGATATGGATGTTTTTGTCTTTATGTTGTCCAAGTCAAAGATGACGATATCGGCTTTATACCCCTCTTTGATCCAGCCACGGTCTTCCCAGTTCATGATATCTGCAGGGAGAGATGTTTGGGACCGAATGACATGGGGGACGGAGACGGTCTTTCTCTGTGTGGCATATTTTTTTATCTTGTGGAGAAATGTGGAATAGGAGCGTATGTGAGTCAGCCCGAGCCCGTAGTAGGGCGCAACCCCATCACTCCCTGTCCCGACATAGCTTTTTTTCATGATGTATTCGATATCCTCTTCGCACATCTGTAAAGGAACGATTTTCGCTCCCATGAGTTCCAGCCCGATTGCGGCTTCTGCAATGGATATCCCCTTGAGATCGGCCACTTGTTTGATGGATTTCCCTTCTAGGTTTTTCTCCACACAGATTCCCACAATGAATCTATCGGCCCCTATGAGGTTCTCGATGTACTCGGTGATTTCCCCCCGGATCTTTGCAGCTTCCTTTGGGTCGTTCATGCGTTCCAGAAAGAGCATCCTCGATCGCGCATTATCAGCGCCTGAAAAATCCCCGGTGCTGATCAAGCTCCGGCCCACCAACTCGACAAGTCTTTGTCGAGGCAGCTCGTCGAGATACTGTTTATGATGTTCATTGAGAGGAATGTAGGGCGTGATCTTTGTGTAGAGGTCTATCAATTGTGCATCTCTGAGGTGATCGAAGATCATATTGATATCTGATGACGAAAGCCTCGGAACCTCTCTATCCCCTACCCATGTCGAACGGGGAATAGGACTCCTGTAAGGATTCCCGTTAGCGAATTGATAGGGATACTGGTCTGCCGTTATGGTCAATCCTTCAGAATTGGCTTGTTCTATGAGTGTACACGCGTCCTTGACAAGCCCCCAATTTTCCTTTCCCATCACTTTGAAATGGGATATGTGTGCTGGTACATTTGCTTTTTTGGATATTTCGATCGCCTCTGTGACCGCGTCGATGAGTCTGTTTCTTTCATCACGAATGTGAGTGTGATAAATACCCTTGTACGGCGCAACGATTTTAACGAGCTCGATAACCTCATCTGTTCCAGAATATCGGCCGGGCACATAGATCAAGCCCGTGGATATCCCATGAGCACCTTGATCCATGGCTCCTTTGACCAGCGCTTTCATTTCTTCCAGCTCTTGCGGAGTGGGAGCTCTGTTCTCCATACCCATAACGATCTGCCTGACTGTTCCATGACCGACCAGCAAGGCGGCATTGGGAGCGATCCCCTCTTCTGTCCATCTCTTGATCTGATCTTCCGCTTTTTCTACGATAGGCCAGGCGCTTCCACCACATTGTCCTACAACAACAGAGGTGACTCCCTGTTTCAGGTAATTGAAGATCGCTCTGTTCTCAGGGAAATACATGTTGCGATCCACATGCGTGTGAAGGTCAATGAATCCAGGGCTCACATACAGACCGCGGGCATCAATAATACTTTTAGCACTCCCCTTGATCGACCTGGCAATTTTGACGATCGTATCCCCCCGAATGGCGATATCTGCATTGACAGAATTTTTCAGAGACCCATCAAAGACCTTACCGTTCTTGATGAGAACATCATAGGAATCTGCGGTGACATTGTTTCCCCAACTGGGAAAGCTTAAAAAAAAGGCCAGAAGTGTTATCATAACAAAACATGTGACTAAGATTTTTGTTTTCATAGGACCTCCTAGAGTGTATGAGTCAAAACTAGCTCATCACAACTCTTGTGAATAATCCAGGCTAGTAAATCACAAATGTATTCAACCAGTCAATGAGTTGTGCTGACATTAGTTATATTGGTTCTTGTATCTCTCGAGCAGTTCGGTGTAAACAGATGACAGATCCGTTTCCTTATCTGTGATGGCTTGAATATTTTAATGTTATTGCTTAGTATGGGCTGAAAGATTATGAGAAAAGGCGTCCAGAAGATCTACAAAGAAGTGGCGGAAACGTATGAGTCCATCAATCATATCCTAACATTCGGCCTGGACATTTTATGGAGAAACAAAGCTTTGCGAGAAATCACGCGTGCGGAGGGCCAGTATTGGTTGGATGTATGCAGCGGGACAGGAGAGATGACCCGTAACCTTTCTCACAGAGCAGACGCCTCAACGAAAATTTATTCCGTGGATTTTAGTTTCCCGATGTTATCCCGGGCAATAAAGAAAAATTATAAACATCCCGTCAATTTTGCTATAGCCGACGTGGCCCATCTTCCCTTCCCAGATGAGACGTTCGACCTGGTGACTATTTCTTTTTCGATACGCAATTTGAACCTGAATCGCGAGGAGTTGCTCGCTCACCTCAGAGAATTCTGTCGCATCCTCAAGCCTGGCGGACAATTTCTCAATCTCGAAACGAGTCAACCTTCTTCAAAACTTCTGCGAAAGCTCTTTCATTTCTATATCAGAAAGATCGTCAGGCCCATAGGTTCATTTCTATCAGGCTCTAAAGCAGCGTACGGATATCTAGCCTATACAGTCCCCCGGTTTTATCCTCCTGAAGAGTTCTCTTCTCTGCTCCGCCAGGCCGGATTCAGCAGGGCGAAATATCGTTCAACCTTTCTGAGCTTCGCGGCGATCCACCTTGCTCACAAATCGCTTGGTCAATGATTGCATGAAAGGTTTACGCCACCAGTGATATTGGGTATGATATAAGGCCTTCACCAAAGAAAGGAAAAGAATGTACAGGTTAGCACTCAAGATTCTGAGAGCGACTGTTGGGATCGAGACCGACAACAAAAAGCTTCTTCCTCATCTCCCATTCACTATAGAAGTGAAGTCACTTCTCACAGACTTCCATCGTATCGACCCAATCCCCTACACAGATGATCTTGACGGCTATATCCGGATCCTTGAATCACCAGAAGCCCCTCGCTATGAACGACAGGGGAGGGGATATATTTTCTCAGGTCCGTTCGAGGAGCTTTCCCGCTCTGTTTCTGATCCAAGGTTCTCCTTTTGGGGGAATCAAGGATTTTTATACCGCTACGCCCTGTATCTTCTCGAGAAACACCACAAAATCTATAACCTTCATGCGTGCGCACTTTTTGACCAAAAATATCATGCCCTCTATCTCATCATCGGAGGTGCGGGGAGTGGGAAGACCGTCTATCTGCTCAGCGGATTGGCAAAAGGCATGCGGCTATTTTCCAGCGAAACAGTGCACTTCAATATCGAGAATAACCAGATCGAGTGGTTTAAGGGCTCTGTTGTCGACAATGTGCGGTTTGGAACTCTCGTCCACGATTTTCCCCAATTTCTCCCCGATGTAAAGGGGCCAGATCCGGAAAAACTCTGGCAAGAGAAAATTGCCCTTGATCTGTCTTTGTTTGCCACAGACTTCGATACACTTCATAACACCAAAGCCGTATATATCCTATTTCCACATGTCGAGAAAGGGATAAAGGGATTTGTCCAAAACACGGTCAGCGACACACGAAAGTCCGCTAAATTCCTTTTTGATAACATCTCACAGAAAATTGTGGAAACGACAATCCTGTATGATCAAATCCCCATTTTAGGTCTGGACGATAAAGAGATGGCACAATCAAGATTTGAGAGTGCTCTTGAGTGTGTCAAACATCCTTCGATAACTCAGATCGTATCGATCATATCGAATCCAAAGGACTGCTGGGGCGACCTTTTAAATCATTCATAAACAAGGAGACTGATATGAACAAAGCATGGGCAGGCACGATCGATATGCCAGTATCTGGACGTTTGACAAAACCTAGGTCATCGGGAATGACCATGGTGATCGATAAAGGCATGGGAATGCATCGATTGGAAGACTTGATCCAATCCGCATCAGAATACATCGATATCATCAAGCTGACATTTGGAACTTCAGCTTTTCATGATAAAGAGTTTCTCCAGATAAAAAACGCGAAGATCACATCCGCCGATATCGATGTGATGCCAGGAGGGACTCTCTTCGAGATCGCCATATGGCAAAACAAATTTGAAAAATACCTCAACCGAGCTAAAGAACTCGGATTCTCTGCTATCGAAATTTCGGACGGGACGATCGAGATGAATCTCGAAACCAGAAAAAACGCCATCACAATGGCTTGCGACTGGGGTTTTAAAGTGATCACAGAAGTGGGAAAAAAGGATCCCAAGGAAGCCATACCGCTCTCCCAGGTTCATCGGCTCATCGAGGAGGACCTGTCAAACGGTTCTGTGAAGGTCATCATTGAAGCGCGAGAAGCAGGAAAAGGAGTGGGCATTTTTGATGCGGAGGGAAAGATCAAGGACGACGAAGTCGAAGGGATCATCGCAGGCGTTGAAAACCTCAATGACATCATGTGGGAGGCTCCCATTAAAAATCAGCAGCAAGCCCTGATTATCCGCTGCGGCTCCAATGTCAACCTTGGAAATATTCCTCCAGATGAGATATTAGCCCTAGAGGCCCTTAGGCAGGGTGTTCGAGGAGACACTCTTAAACGTGCCTATCTCGCTAATAAAGACTGGAGTATATAGATAATAGCCTGGATTATTCACGAGTTGAGGCCAACCCACCCCACCCTTACATTAAGGTTGAGGCCTCAGCCCTCGAAGACGTGGTTATGTGGTTTTGATGAAAGTGCCGGAGCGATATTCATCGAATGCCAGGGCAAGCTCATCTTCGGTATTCATGACGATGGGACCATACCATGCGACCGGCTCGCCGATAG
>JAGLRY010000356.1 GCA_023135995.1 Candidatus Aminicenantota bacterium
GGCTACAACGAAGACTTTGTAGTGAGATCAGCTCGCCCGTGGGGTAAAAAATGTCGATTATAAATGAAAATCACATTGGAAATGCAGCGGCTATATGAGAATTCCGAAAAACAATATAGAAATCTGATATTGAGTCAGTTATCATAAGTATCGACATTTTTTATGAATAATTCAGGATAGGTTTAGTCGGCGAGATATTGGGCGATCGAAGGAATTCCGTCTTTACGGGGAGTTTGATTCCACTTAGCGATAAGATAATATTTTTCTTCTTCCATTTTCCGGCATTCAATATCCAGATAGTCTTCGGCTTCCTTAGTGTCCAATTCCCGAGTTCCATTAATAAAACCAAGAGTACGCAAGAAATAGATCGGGATCAGAGACAGAAGCAGCTGATCCCTGGCAGCCAATTTATCTCGGTAAGCAACGATATAATCAAACAGGATCCTCGCCCATAGATCGGCTGGAAGAATTACATCCTTAACGTCTCTATATATATTTTGCAGCAGATCTTCCAGGTTTATCTCAGCAATAACTTTTTTCCATATCTTCCCATGTTTCCGACTGCCTTTTTTGAAATGTATCAGAAGATTATTTTCATTGACATCTACGATCGGAGGGTCTTCTTTGACTCCAAGGCCAAACCCGAAAATGCTGGTCGGCCTGCTTGCTGAGGTATCCTTCCACAAGTATTCAAAATCAACGGCCAGATCGAAGAGAGTTCCGACAACTTGATAGAACATAGGACCGAGTTGCCCACTGGGGTCTTTCGCCCGATGGGATTTTGGAGCCCCAAGAAATGTCTGGCACACATTAAATCCTCTTGCGATCGCTATTGTCGTCATCCAGATATCTATACCGAATTCGGATACGTTTCGATTCCACGTCTTCTCAGTTAAAAATGCTCTCGCAAGCCTGCCGGAAAAACAAAAATCTCCAGCGATAGGTTGCCTGGTTCGAAGTCCATAGAGGACACGGGTCAATGGATAAGTAATGTTATTCGTGATCGTTCCATCATACTTATGGCGTACATAAATGGGGATCACATAGTCATAACCCATATAGATCGGCTCTGTAAAATACTGGACCCAATCAGGCGTTATGCTTTTTAGATCTGCGTCCAGCATCAAGATCGCTTTGGCCCCGAGTTCTACGCCCGCTTGGAAAAGATTCTTAATGTTCCGGCCTTTCCCCCGCACTCCTTTTGCTGTAGAGAAGTAGAGCTTGGGAGTCCTGGACTTTGTGTTAAGAAAGGCATCCTTTGTTCCGTCGGGCGAAAAATTATCCACATTGATGATCACAGAGTTCTTTTTCTCAAAAAATCGAGTTAACCCTTGATCGACCTTCGAGACAACATGACCGATGGAATCCGCCTCTTTGAATGATGGGATCCCCACTACAATCTCTGCTCTTTTGATTCGTTCCGGATTTTCTACAATTTGAATCACGCATGACCTCCAAGAATTCAGCCCGTTTTGAGACTTTCAAGAGCCCCTTCTTCAGATTTGTGTATTTCAAAGACTTCATCCAGGCGCGTCAGCTCAAATATCGAGCTAACGCCTTCTTTTAATTTACAGAGTTTAATCCTACCATCTGTTCCGATCTTTCTCAGGATCAAGACCATTGCGCCCAATCCAGAGCTATCGATAAAATCAACCTTGGATAGATTGATCACAATGATCTTATCTCCGTTATCTAAAAAATCGATCAATTTTGATTTGAAATCCGAAGCAACGTTCGCATCGATCCTTTTAACCTGAGGGGTTATGATAAGAATTCCATCTTTCCTGGCAACATTCAACTTCATCCTGTTCCTCCATTCATACGTTAAAATCTCCTTTGAAGAATTTTATCATCGTTAAAAAATTCCCTTCTTCTGTGTGGGTATATTGCACATCATCCATCTTGCTCCGAATAATGTAAAGCCCGTATCCCCTATCGGGTAGACTCTCTATATCCGGATCAGGAAGGTTATTCAGGTTGAATCCACTCCCTTTATCTTGCACTTTAATAACGAGTTTATCTGCAAAAATCTGGAAATAGAGGGAGATCACATCCTCCATCTCACCACTCCGTCCATATTTGATGGCGTTTGTGCATGCTTCGCTCACACAGAGTTCCACATCAGAGGCAAAACTTTTGTCTTCACGACATTCTTCGATCTGTTGGCAAATCTGCTTGGAAATACTGGTTGCAAAGCGCAAATAGGCGACTTTCCTCGGGAAGGTCAAACGAATCTCTTCCATCAGTTCACCCGATTCCCCAGCCATTTGAATCCAATGATGGAGATGTCATCAGAAAAACCTTCTTGTCCCATAAAAGCCTGTACATCAGTAATTAGACGCTCAAATGAGTGTTCCAATGATTCTGAATAATGATCAGTCAGAATCTGTCTAGCTCTTTCAAGTCCATACCTCTTCCCACTCTTAGGAGAGAACGCGTCATTGATCCCATCCGAAAAAAATATAAGCTGATCTCCTGCTTCGAGTTTTATCTCCTGCTCCTGTTTTTTTCTAAGCGTGATCCCCAAGCCAATAGGAGGGCCTCCTCCTTCGATATAATAGGATTTATTTTTATTATGGATCAGCAATGGATAATTATGACCGGCTCTGTAGAACGAAACACCACCTGTCTCGACATTCACAATGGCATAAACCATAGTGAAATACCGGCCATATTTTCCCAGCATATCTTCGTCATCCAGTAATGTCACGATGTGAACGGGAGAGTTGATACGGTAGTAAGGGAGGCCAGCGACAGGAACCTTGACCAAACCAAATGATTGAGGATCTTGACTTAAACGCTGATTAAGACACACACTGAAAAGCGCGGCTGATACACCATGGCCTGAAACGTCGATGTTGTAGAGTCCGATGTTTTTCTCGTCCAGCCGAAAAATGTTGTAGATATCCCCCGATCCAAATGCGCTGGGGATGAAACTGGCCGCAAACTCCATGTTGGATATATCGGGAAAACTTGAGGGAAGGAGGCTCTTTTGGGTTTCTTGACCCGAAATAAGATTCCCTCGTAAGATATCATTAGCCATCTGAAGGCTTTTATTCTTTTCAATAAGAGCTTCTTCAAGATGAACGATGCGCTCTCCGGCATGGATCCGGATCTGAAGTTCATCCGGATCGATTGGTTTTGTTAGAATATCATCAGCACCCTGCTTGATCCCTGTGATCACTTCGGATTTATGATTCTTTGAGGTCAAAAGCATAATGTATACATAATAAGGAAATTTGGCACTCCGGATTTTTTTGCACAATTCTATTCCATCCATTCCAGGCATAGTCCACTCAGCAATAACGATCCGAATATCCTTCCTTTTGTTGAGCAAGCGCCATGCATCTTTACCATTTGTGACAAAGGTCAGTTCATACCCTCTTTGACTGAGAGTTTCTAAAATCAGACTTTTCACAGCAGGGGCCTTCTCGATGACAAGAATTTTCATGATCTCTGCCTCTCCCAATATATCTACTGAATTATTCAGGTTTATTCACTTTTGGGGAATACAACTACTTCTCAGCGATCAGAAGAACAAGCACAGTGTGTTCTCCCTCTGGAACTTGGATCTTTGTCGAATTACCTTCGAATAAATTTCTGACACGGTCATCAAGGATGAGCTCGTATTTTCCTTTGGTGAGAAATCGGACCCTGACTTCACGGGGTTCCAGAGTTTTTATTTCAAAATAAACTTCGTTTTTCGAATACAAAAAATGCCTGAACACTGCGCTCCCATTGCAATTGATGATTTCTTTTCCTTCCTCCCACAGTTTGATCGAAGACTTGTTCACTTCCACATCGTAATGTCTTCCCTGCACGGCAATGCGGGAAAGTCTCCCTTTCTTTTCCGGATTGATCATCCCAAACCGGAAACCCTCCTGTGGAGTCACATCCAGAAATTCTTCTAAGGCGATCAACGCAAAAAGAGGGCCCCAGCTTTGGTATCTCTGCCCTCCTGCTTCACCTGTCCTTGAATCATAATTCTCTGGACATAGCTGAAAATTGTTCCAGCTCCTGAGGAAAAGGGATGCACTTTTTTTGGCGAATTCAGAGGCCACAGCATCAAATCCATACGCCTTCAATCCTTGATAGACCAAATAATTGGTCGGAGGCCATATGGTCCCCCTCCAATACTGTTGATCCTTGAATGCAGGATCATCTCGTGATATTGTGGGCAGAACATAATCCCCCCAGAATTCATTTTCATTCAGCAAGCGCCTCAGCATCCGCAGAGCTTTGCCTTGATCGGGAATCCCGGCAATTAGAGGATAGAAGTTTGAAGCGGCCTTTCTTTTTGAAAATCGTCCATCCCAGTATCGGTCAAAGTAGAATCCTTCCCTTTCGTCCCAAAAGGTTTCTTCGATCAGTGTCTTCATGGTCTCGTATTCTTCCATGTATGTCTCGTATTCCTCTAGCTTTTCAAGGATCTGAGCCATCTGAGCGAGACACCAGCAATCGAGTGCATAGAGAGAATTTAGATCAAGGCAGTTCATCGACAGGCTTCCAGAACTCTCATCAAATGTTGCATCATCCCAGTTCGGCAGATCATCCTGCCCGGATTCCCACATCGCACGCGTTTTCCCGGGCGCATTCTCCTCCCAACTGGGCACACTTTGCGCTATGAGCTCTTCATCTGAACCCCATTCTAATAGACCATCATTGTTGCCGTCTCTTCGGGGAAATCCGTTGGATCTCGGCTCCTTCCAGAATGCATGCCATTTCACAAGAGTCGGATAGGCAAATCGTAACATCTCCAAGTCTGCAGTCTTTAGAAAAAATTTCAGGACAACATAAGAGCCCACAGGAGGTTGTGAGCGGTCACTCGCTCCTCCAAAGCGCCCTCTCCAATTGGGAATATTGCCGTTGGGGTATTGTGTCTCCAGGACAGACTTTAAAATATCCACAGCATGCTTACTGCTCTCAATTCCGACTTCTAAGGCGTTAAAAAAAGAGTCCCATTCAAAAAGGGTCCAGTGGTCAGCGGATCCATCGGGTGCAGGGAAAATCCATCTTCGTCCAGCTGGTGTATAAAGCCGGTGTTCCCCAGGCTGGTAGAGGGACATCCAAAAGAGATTATTTGTTATCGCTCGAGATATGCCTTTATGAAGACCGTTAACGACAACTCTTTTCTTATTGTACTTTTTCTTTTCCTCGTTTAGGACCTTATCGATCGTCCGTTCGTTCTTGTATCTGTAGATACGATTGGATAGGATCCGGAAGTCATGACCCACACCTGCGACAAAATAGATCCTGCGCTCCTCAGGGAATGTAACAGTCAATTCTTCCCCTTGTGACGGAGAGGTCAGATTCCCTCGACGGCTAGACCAAAATAGGTAATGTTGACTGTCTTCCGACTGGCTATTTCCTCTGACCTGACCATCGGATAACAGTTGGTATCTCCCCTCATAATCCCAGGGAAAATAATGGATCAATTGGACTTCGATATTCTTAGGAACCAAAATCCTCCCAACGGCCGTTCTTTCATCCTTTCGGGACCATTCGAGCACCAGGGTGTCAGAACCAGATGAGGGTTTTTTCATGATCGGAGTTTCTCTTTTCTGACCGAAGGGAAGGCTCAAATCGATTTTTATTCGTGCATACTGACCATCCGGTGAATGAGGACCCACTTCTGAGATGAGATAAAAAAGATCGATTCCCTCTGCTGTTTCCTCTCCTTTTTTCACTCTCAAGTGGAAGGCAAAAGCATTCTCTTGACGAGGGATAAAAACCAAACCTGCCCATTTCTCTGCATCAAGCGCTCCGATATAGACGTCTTTCCAGGGATAGTAAACCTCAGAACTCAATCCCTGGATGAGAAAGACAAGTAGGATGAGAAAGACAAGAAAATATTTATATTTTTTCAGAACGCATTCCATTCGAAAATAACGGGATTCCTCATGAGTAATTTAAGGCAAAATGGATTCGAAATCAACTGGTTTCATCACAAAACATACTCGGACTTCTTTTGCTCATACCTGAAATATGCCCATTAAACATTTTGATCATATTATCTATCTAGTCTAGTTAAGCCGTATTTTTTGGCCCACTGGAGAGCCTCCGTATACTCCTTTCTTTTGAGTTGACGGGCTATTTCCGGGTATTCGGTAGCCTTATACTCTGGACGATACTGTCTCATGATGTTGAGATATGTGGTTTTCGAAAGATTCTCAGCGACAAATTTCAAGAATTGTTCTGTGCCAGCAATCCGGTTTGGTAAAACCAAGTGTCGAATGATCAAACCTCTCTTTGCCAGTCCCCTTTCTACAACCAGGTCACCCACCTGCCGGAACATCTCTTTAAACGCGAGCCTCACATAGTATGGATAGTTATATGCCCCATCCGAATACATGGACGCGTGTTTAGGATCCATGTATTTACAATCAGGCATGTAGATATCGATGATACCATCCAGGAGTTGGAGCACATCCAGCTTCTCATAACCCCCTGTATTATAGACAAGAGGAATCCGTAATCCTTTGGGAATGGCTTTCTTGAGAGCACTGACAATGTTGGGAACATAATGAGTAGGTGTGACCAGATTGATGTTGTGACACCCCATTTTTTGGAGAGAGAGCATAGACTCTGCCAATCGTCTATCCGCAATTTCTACACCCTCGCCTTCGATGCTGATCGTATAGTTCTGGCAATAAACACACCGGAGTCCACAATTGGAAAAAAATATGGTCCCCGAGCCATATTTTCCAACAAGTGGTGACTCTTCACCAAAATGTGGATATGCACTGGATACTTTGACCCTGTCGGATGCTTGGCATCGGCCCAATTGTCCTTTGGTCCTATCCACACGGCAATCTCTTGGACAGAGATGGCAGTTTTCGTGTATGGATTTCAGCTTTTTGACTCTCCGAGAAAGTTCCCCTGATTTGTATAGCTTTATATAGGAAGGGTAATCCTCAGTCTCTTCAGAGATTGATAGGCCTGTTTTCCGAGATGAAAATGCAGGGGATGTGGCAATAAATAGAGAAGATCCGAGTGCAAAAAATACGTTCTGCAAAAACAAACGCCGCGTATATTTCTGTGGCGTATTCATGTCTGATACCATCCACCTTCATAATATACCGCAATGGAATAAATTGTACAATTGAGCTGTAAGCATTTCCAAACCGTAATGGCAGGAATCACATTGCGTTATTGAGTGTTCCAATTGTGTGGTGGAGAAAACCGTGTGAAGGGCTGGACGGGCATGGTACATCTCCCATGGGGAGATGTGAGGGAAGCCCGGAACCGAGCGAAGTTTCCTCGCTGGGGAAACTGAGAGTGTTTTCGAAATCACCAATTGGAACACTCGGAATGTCATTCATCACGGTTTTGGAGATGCGTCCAATTAAGCTTGGGGCTCACCTACGTGACATGCTTAATTTCATCGGGAAATGACTTGTATTCTTGCTTTTTATATATGGTATCGATCGTTTCAAAAAGAGAATGTATCTCTTCGTCCTGCGTGTAGAAATGCGGACCTATTCGGATCACATCCGGCTCGCTGTTTTTCCCCTTCCTGTAGTCCACTTTGAAGTTTCGCTCTTCGAGTGCCTGTTTGACCTGGAAAGCGTGCGGAAGATGGACAGAAACCGCACCGCCTCGAAGGGAGTCCTCTTCAGGAGAAAAAAGCTCGAAGTCCATTTTTTTTGCATTTGTGATGATCAGCCTAGTCTGAGAGACAGACTTCTGCCTGATCTGTGGAACTCCGATACTGTTTATTATGCTTAATCCCGCCTGGGCAGTATACAAAGAAGCAATGGGGGGCGTTCCAGACATAAATCTGTATGAACCCTGGATGTAGTCCATGTCTTCTGAGAATGAAAATGGGGAGCTATGCGCCAGCCATCCTGTAAGTTGAGGCTGTATCGAGGATGCCAATTCTGGCCTGACATAGAGGAACGCATTTCCCGGTCCACCACAAAGCCATTTGAGACACCCCCCGATGTAAAAATCAGCACCGAGCTCAGAGAGGTTAACAGGAATGCAACCAGGAGCATGATAGCCATCGATAACTGTCCAAGCCCCCATACGACGGGCATGGTCAACAATTCTTGACACATCTTGCACATATGCGGTCTTGAAATACACATGCGATGTTGCAACAAAGAGTGTTTGATCATCGATCTGCTCAAGGATATTTACTACATCAATACCAGGCTTACCATAACTTTGGACAACCTGGACTTTCCAATCCATGAATTCACTGATCTTTTGTACAGCATAAAGACTCGAAGGGAAATCATGGTCTGTCATGACGATCTTTGTTCGGCTTCGATCTTTAACCAAGAATCTTGTAGAGAGGGCGATCCAATGGGCATGAGTGGCATTAGTCATCATAGCCACGGAGTTCATTTCCGCATGAAGAAGAGAGGCCACTTGATCTCCCACGTTTCTTGCCAGATCCCACCATTCTTGGCTCCAAGCACTAACTCCTTGTTCTGACCAAAGCCCATAATAAGCCATAAGATCTTCGCGAACTTGTCGGGGAACTGCCCCTAGAGAGTTGCTGATCAGGTACACACACTTTGCCAGTATTGGGAACTCTTTCCTTAAGGCTTTCAAATCCTTATCGAGATTCCAATCCATTTTATTCATCGGTTTTTCCTGGATGTGAGCTTTAGATCCAAAATCATTTGTGTGTTTTATGAAGGGAGTCCATTCGTAATGTAGTGATCGACAGCCTCAATAAATATTTCTAGCTCCCGGAGGGTTGTATAAACACTGGGAGTCACTCGGATCCCGACTGTGTCTTTGGGAACACCAACAGAAATGGTGTAGATCTTGTGTTTTTCAAAAAGAACCCGGGATAATTTTGGGATGTCCATATGATCGACCGTAAACGTTCCGATCCCACAAGATTGTTCTGGAGAATAGGATGTGAGGATCCTGACACCTCTTAACTTTTCCAGTTTTTTTGCCCAGTAATCCCGGAGATAACGGAGACGTTCCTGTTTATTCGTTCCACCGAGACCATTATGAAAAGTGATCGCTTCACCCACCGCAAGCTTCAAAGCTTCGGGCTGCGTACCGACATGCTCAAATTTACGGATGTCATCACTAAGTGGATCGGGTGCTGGAAACAACGGCCATATATCTTTGATCCTGTCCTTTTTTACGTACAAAAAACCCGTCCCGATCGGAGCCATCATCCATTTATGAAGATTAGCTCCGTAAATGTCACAATCCAAATCCTTCTGTTTGAATTCGAAATGGGCGAATGCATGTGCCCCATCAATCACGACTTCTATCCCATGCTTTCTTGCCAATTGACAGATTTCTTTGACGGGAAAAATCTGACCGGTTAAATTAGTGATGTGACACAATAAGATCATTCGTGTCTTCGGCGTGATATTTTTTTCGAAAAGGTCCGTCAGCACGCTCAGATTCTCAGGAGGATAAGGAAAATTAAAGGTTTTGACTACGATCCCCTCCCTTTTTTCTCTTTGAAGAAGCGCATTCTTCATCGAAGGATAATCATGGAGTGTGGTGAGAGCTTCATCCCCCGCCTTCAATTCGAGACCCAGTAGTGCGACCTGGAGAGCCTCTGTCACATTCCTGACAAGAGCGATTTCCTCAGGAGAGCACCCAAACATATCGGCGATTTTTTTCCGGATCAGTTCTTTTCGGGGTCGCATGTATCTCCATGAATTCAGCACAGGAGCTCCGTTCGACCAGTCCATATAGCGCTTGACTGCATCAATGACGATCCGTGGGGCTGGATGCACTCCCCCATTATTGAGATTGATGATACTTCGATCGATGTCGAATGCCTGTTGGGCATGGAACCAATAGCTTTCGTCCCGAGCTGTCTCAAACGCAGTGGAATTCTTAAGCTCTTCGCGCTTTTTGGCAAATGCGGCCTCGGCCTCCTTTTGTTCCAGGCCAAACATCCCCAGACTGCCAAGGCCAATACTCATTCCTTTTAAAAACTGACGGCGGCTGGTTATCATTACCTCTCCCTCCTTAATTTTCCAGAATCACTCCTTTATGGAATGAATCGGAAATTTTATGAATTCTTTTCAACGAATTGTCATAAACATAACATATTCGTCTGCAAACGGTAAACAAAAAACAGAGAACACCATCTCAATTTTTTAGCCTGGAGTATTCACGAGTCGAGTGGTAGGTCGGGTCGGGTGCTGCAGCGGCAAGGCAGTGGCCC
>JAGLRY010000357.1 GCA_023135995.1 Candidatus Aminicenantota bacterium
GTCATTGTTATGCAAATGTAGGCGATTGTAAGCAAAGTTCGTCACAAAACGTCACCGATTAGGTTGGATGGAGTAGTCTACTAGCTCGTCGGGCTCATAACCCGGAGGTCGTTGGTTCAAATCCAATCCCCGCTACCACTTTATTTATCAACAACTTACGTAAAATCCCACCTCCAAAGGGCCCATAACCTGTTCTTTAGCCCCCCATATAGGAGGTATGACCACAACTTTAAAAGGGATGGTTTCTGCCTTTCTGTCTACAAGGAGGCTCAGGAACCTAAGCCCCAACACAATCACCTTTTACAGCCAGCACCTCAACAAGTTCCTGGAGTTTATAGAGTCAAATTATCCGGATGTATCTCTGGAGCAGATTGACCACACTATTTTGAGGGAGTATGTTTCAGGACTTAAAGAGAATCATTCGGCGGGAGGAGTAAACCACCATATCAAAGTACTGAAGATCCTCTTTAAGTTCATGATTGAAGAGGGAGTAATCACTGAGAATCCTTCGAAAAAGATTTCAAGGATCAAGACTGACCAAGTTGTTATCGCTACTTTCACTAATAACCAAATTGTGGCAATGCTTGAAGTCACAAAGCATCAGATGGATTTCCCAGGAATTAGAAACTATGCATTGATCACTTTGCTCTATGATACAGGTTGCAGGATATCAGAATTATTGGGACTCAAAATTGAGAATATTCAGCTTGATGAAAAGATCCTGGCAGTTAGAGGAAAGGGCGGAAAGGGGAGAGTTGTGCCTTTTGGAGATCGGTCCTTAATTGGTCTAGTTAAATATTTGAATAGGAGAAATAAGTTGTTTGGGAAAGAAGGAGTGCTTTTTCTTACAAAATTCGGAGATCCTTTAACACTTAGAATGACGAATAAAATAATTGAAAGAATTGGAGAGAACGCAAAGGTGGAAAATGTAAGACTCTCAGCCCATACTTTTCGTCATACATTTGCCAAGAACTGGTTGATGAACGGCGGGGATATCTTCAGTCTTCAGAAAATATTAGGGCTTAGAACCTTAGACATGGTTAGGAATTATGTGAATATTACATTCAAGGACATACAATCACAGCACAGTAAATTTAGCCCAGGCGATAATCTTATAAAGTAGATTTGTAACGTATCCATATAAAAGAGACCTCCGCCTATATCACTTTTGATTTTACTGATTAATGCAAGAGACTTAAAATCCCTCGTAGGTTATCCTACGAACCGGTTCGAGTCCGGCCTTGTACAAATTTTCGAGATGAAAATATTACTTGACATAATGATACTATCTGGGTATCTTTTAAGCAACCTACATGAAACTTATTAACAGAGATACAGATTATGCCCTGAGAGCACTTATCCACATTGCCAAGAACTCCCAAAGAATATCTGTCACGGAAATGGCATCAAAATTAGATATCCCAAAGCCATTTTTACGAAAAATTCTCCAAATCTTGACTAAAAAAGGCATGCTAAATTCTTATAAAGGCAAAGGAGGCGGCTTCCTGCCTGCTATCGCCCCTAAGAAGATATTACTTACCGATTTGATAAATATTTTCCAGGGACCCGTCAAATTTACCGATTGTATTATTAAGAAAAGAATATGTTCAGATATTAAGACTTGTCCGCTCAGAAAGCGAATTAGGGCTCTTGAAAAACATGTTGTCTCTGAGCTCAAATCCACCACACTGGATGACTTGATCCAGGATGATGCTTCATCCTTAGATAAATCTCGTCATAGAAAAATGGAGGAAGGATGAGCGTTGCATTCCGAGATTTCATACAGCTGGTCGAACCAATCAAATTAAAGGAACCATTAGCAAAAACTCTGGGAGCGTTTACATCGGATGAGGCTGTTTTGGAGTACAGTTTCATCGATGCGGTCAAATTGGCCGGTCACGTCTGTCCGACGGTCACGGGTGCGTACATGATCTGTCAAGAGGCCCTGACAAGACTTTATGAAGGAGAAATCCCTGTCCGGGGAGAGATTACAATTACCGTCTATGGTGAACCTGATGAGAGTGTTTATGGAGTCATGGGTCAGGTATTTAGCTTCTTAACCGGTGCGGCACCTCAAACTGGATTCAAAGGCCTTTGGAATAAATTCAAGAGGAAAGATTTACTCAAATATGTTTCTGAAAAAACTGACTCTGAGGCTATGAGCTTTATATTCGAAAGAATGGATAAACAGCAATCAGTCTTAATCTCTTTTTACCCATATAAGATTCCTTTTCTAACCGATAAAGCCATGCGGATGAAAGAACTTCTGGAGAAGGTGATCTGGGAAGCTGCAAATGATCAAGAACAACGCGAGTTTCAAGATCTCTGGATGGAAAGAGTGAAACTTATGATCGTGGGAAGAAAAGATATAGATAGCTGGCTAAAAATTGATGAAAGGAGGAATTGAATGAAATCTGTCCAGACGATTGATGTGAAAGGATTGGAACATACAGATCACCGACCAAATAACGATAACACCCGAACGCTTGTCGTGTTGACCAAAGGGACGATGGTTAATCACTACCGGGTCATCGAGAAGATCGGCGCCGGTGGGATGGGTGAGGTATATCTGGCAGAGGACACTAAGCTCAAACGCCGAGTGGCTCTCAAGTTCATGCCACCTCATTTGGCCTCAGATGCTGATATGCGAGCACGTTTCACACGTGAAGCTCAGGCAGCCGCGAAACTCAATCATCCAAACATAGTCGTGATTCATGAAGTATCCGAATTTGGGGCGCGCCCGTACTTTGTTATGGAACATGTGGAGGGGCAATCACTCAGAGATATGATGAAAGATCATGATCTGAGTGTCGATAAAATAGTCGAGTTGGTTATCCAAGTCTGTAGCGGAATCAGTGCTGCCCATGAGAAGAAAGTAGTGCACCGAGATATCAAACCATCAAACATTGTGATCGATGTCCAAGGACGTCCCAAAGTGCTTGATTTTGGTCTGGCTACGATTCAGGGTAGTGACCAGATTACAAAGACCGGTTCCACCTTAGGTACAGTTGGATACATGTCTCCTGAGCAGGCACTGGGACGACACGTCGATGATCGCACGGATGTGTGGTCGCTGGGCGTTGTTTTATACGAGTTATTTACTGGTATGCCACCGTTCAGGGCGGACAAAGAGCAGGCAATAGTGTATCACATACTGCATACACCAGCCATATCCGTGGCCGTGCAGAATCCGAGTGTTTCATCAGATCTGGATGGACTGGTGATGAAGATGCTGGAGAAGGAACCAGCCCTACGCCCATCTTCTAAAGAAGTTGTAGCAGTATTGTCTAAAAATATCGACGTACCTGTTACTCTATACGAAGACTCTAGTACATCTGAGAATGTTCCTACCATGGTTGGAAGAGAAATTCATGAGGGCATGATGGGCGATGTGTTCGACACCGCTGCACAGGGCCAAACACGTCTGCTTTGCATTACCGGCGAGCCGGGTATTGGAAAGACAACTCTGACTGAAGACTTCCTCCGCACTTTACGCTCGGAGAAGCAGCCGTCTCTCATTGCTCGCGGACGATGTTCAGAGCGGCTAGCCGGGACCGAAGCCTATCTCCCACTCTTGGAAGCCCTTGAGAGTATGCTGAGAAATCGTCATGCTGGACAAGTTGCACTGACGATGAAGCAGCTTGCTCCGACCTGGTTTTTCCGAATCGCCCCTCCGCAGTCCTGGGATGCAACAGACATCCAGTTAGCCGAAGATGCCCGCGCAGCATCCCAGGAAAGAATGAAGAGAGAACTCTTCGCTTTTCTGCGCGAATTATCCCGCAGTACTACAGTAGTCTTCTTTTTCGACGAT
>JAGLRY010000358.1 GCA_023135995.1 Candidatus Aminicenantota bacterium
TTCGATCCTAGAATTAAAGGTTGCTTCTGAAGATATAGGCAAAGTTATTGGAAAACAGGGAAGAAATGTTCAAGCTATCAGAGTTATTCTCGGTGCTGCTGGAATGAAGCTGAAAAAGAGATTTATTCTCGAGATAATAGAAAAAGGATAATTTGATCAGCATAGAAAAACAACCTTCATTCTCAGGCTGATGTGAAGTTTGAAATGGTTGAATCCTTGACCTTAAAACCTCAAAAACCTGATATGAAGTGGCAAATGAATGACAAATATTGTCAGAGTGATGCTGGAAGTCATTCATTTACAACCAGTTCATTTTTATGAGAGAATGCCTTCTAAGCAGCGGGTCGGGAGTTTGAGTTTCTCCAGGCGCGCCAGTTCTATTATATAAGAAATATCCCAAGTGGATTCCCAGCCATATTGGCAATGTTTGAATTCATCACACTTTTTTCGAAAAAAAATAAGATAACCCTTAGGGGTGAGAGATTCGATGAAAAAATCATCTTTGGAATCCTCCCTCCGGGTGATTGACTGAAAAATCGAAGTTTGTAAATATAGTGGGGATTTCAATGTCATGCCTCTGCATACGACATATTTATACAAGTAGGAAGAGAGAAAAGTCGAGTGGAAAAACCGTCTTTATTAAATGCCCCCAGAGCATTGACAAATTTTGTAGCTTATTTCTTTGTATTGACAAAAATTGTTAAACTCATTATTGTAAATGGACGATAACGATGGGATCTAACTTAGGCGAATTACTCGTACAAGAAAAGCTTCTCGACAAGGAGCAGTTAAAGGAAGTCCAGGATTTTCAAAAGAAAAATGATGTCAGCACTGGCACAGCTGTCGTAAGCCTCGGCTATATTTCCGAAGAGGATATGGCTCAGGCTTTGAGTCGCCAACTGGGCTATCCTTACATCAACCTTGATCAATTCGAAGTCTACCCTGATGTCATCAGCCTGATCCCAGTGGAGATCGCCAAGAAGTATTTGATCATGCCCATCCACAGGATCAGGTCCTTTTTGACCTTAGCAATGGTGGATCCGACCGACTTGGATGTCATCGAAGATATCCGGTTCAGGACCGGGCTCAGCATCCAACCCGTTATCGCATCTGAAACAGGGATCACGAATGCGATCAAAAAATATTATGGGTCATCTGACTCGCTGCGCGTGAAGCAGATCGTTGACGAGATCGAACAAGCCGAGGATACGACCGTCAATATTATCGAAGAGGACGAAGAGGATTATGATATCGAAGAACTGGTCCACTCAACAGAAGAAGCGCCGATCATCACTCTCGTCAACACGGTTTTCATCGATGCCATTAAAAAAGGCGCCAGTGACGTGCATTTTGAACCCTATGAGAAGGCCTTCCGTGTGCGCTACCGCCTGGATGGCACTCTGTATGAAATGATGAATCTGGCGATGAAGTTCAAGAATCCTGTGATCTCGCGTGTCAAGATCCTCTCAAACATGGATATCGCGGAAAAACGGCTGCCTCAGGATGGCCGGATCAAGATGAGAATCAAGCTCGAGAACGGAAACAAGAAAGAAGTGGATATGCGTGTCTCCAGTGTCCCCACGATTTTTGGAGAAAAGGTCGTCGTCCGTATCCTTGATAAATCGATGTTGAAACTCAACATGGAAGAATTGGGTTTTGAAAAAGAGTCCCTGGAGTTGTTTAAGCAAGGAATCAAAAGACCGTGGGGGATCGTGCTGGTGACAGGGCCTACTGGAAGCGGAAAAACAAACACCCTGTATTCAGCCATCTCCACGATTAACTCGATGGAAAAAAATATCATGACAGCCGAAGATCCTGTTGAGTTTTATATCCCCGGCATCAACCAAGTGAATATTCGAGATGAGATCGGACTCAACTTTTCTACATCTCTACGAAGTTTCTTGCGTCAAGACCCGGATATCATGCTTGTTGGAGAGATGCGTGATTTTGAGACGGTCGACATTGCGATTAAGGCAGCGCTCACCGGACATCTTGTTTTTTCAACGGTCCATACCAATGATGCGGCGAGTACTATCACCAGGCTTGTGAATATGAATGTGGAAACTTTTTTAGTGGCCGATTCAGTGTTCATGATCGTCGCCCAACGTTTGGTAAGGCGGCTGTGCAAGAAATGCCGGGCAAAACACAATCTCACCACGGAAACCCTTGTGGATATCGGATACACGGCTAAAGAAGCCCCGAAAGTCAAAGCCTACAAACCTGTGGGATGTAACGTATGCCACAATACAGGTTATAAAGGACGGGTCGGGCTATTTGAAGTTATGGAAGTCTCTGATGAAATTAAGGATATCATTTTAGCGAAGGCCCATTCCAAGGAAATAAAAAAGAAAGCCATAGAGCAGGGGATGATCACCTTGAGGCGGAGTGGGCTTTTAAAGATTAAAGAAGGTATCACCTCAATAGAAGAAGTATTGAGAGAAACCGTGAGAGACACGGAGGTATAAAATGGCTTTAACAATCCAAGAATTATTACAGATCGCTGTGGAAAAAGATGCCAGCGATCTGCACATCACAACTCATATTCCCCCTCGATTGCGGATCCATGGAACACTCATCTCGCTCGACCACCCGCCACTCTCACCATCGGAAACGAAGAATCTTATCTACGCCCTGTTGACCGACCGGCAGAAAAAAATGTTTGAGGAAAAAATGGAGCTGGATTTTTCATTCGGCATTCAAGATCTTGGACGGTTCAGGGGAAATGTTTTCATGCAGAAGGGAGCAGTGGCCGCAGCTTTTCGAAGATTTTTGCCCGTCATGTGGAGTTTCTCCCAGTTGGGGCTCCCCCAAAGACTCGCCCAACTCTGTTATTTACCCAGAGGATTGGTCCTGGTGACAGGGCCTACGGGATGCGGAAAATCGACGACATTGGCCTGTATGGTCAACCACGTCAATAAGGAGAGAGCTGTCCACATTATCACGATCGAAGACCCGATCGAATATTTCTTTGTTCCCCAAAAATCCATCATCAACCAGAGAGAACTTTATGTGGATACACTTTCCTATCCGAATGCCCTCCGGTCTGTTCTGCGAGAGGACCCGGATGTTGTGCTGGTTGGCGAGATGCGCGACCTGGAGACTGTTGAATCTTGCCTCCGGGTGGCGGAGACCGGACATTTGACCTTCTCCACACTGCACACCAATTCTGCAGTGGAGACCATCTCGAGAATCATAGATATTTTTCCATCGTCTTACCAGTCCCAGGTTAGAGTTATGCTGTCCATGACTTTGGAGGCTGTCATAACTCAGGCGCTTTTGCCTCATGCCAATGGGAAAGAAAGAGTCCTTGCGATGGAAATCCTCATCCCAAATACGGCCATCAGGAATCTCATCAGAGAGAATAAGGAACACCAGATCTATGCGGCCATGCAGATGGGACAGGAAAAGTTTGGGATGCAGACATTTAATCAGTCGTTGGCCAGCTTGTATTTCAAAGAACAGATCACATACGAAACGGCCATGAATATCACGTCTAAAGCTGAAGAGTTGACAGATATCATTCAAAGGAAGGAAGGGCTGAAGGTGACCTCAAGGTCCTTTTCTCCTAAACAAATGAGAAAATAAAAAGGGGTGAACAATGCCTGTTTATCAATGGAAGGGAAAAAACCGTTACGGAGATATCGTCGAAGGGAGACGAGTCGCGCGTTCTGTGGAGGATTTGTCCAAGACCCTCCAGCGGGAGCAAATCACAGTTTTAGATATTGAACGGAAAAAAGCCGAATTCCGGATTCCTTTTCTCCAAACACAGAAGGTCAAACTCAAAGAGTTGGCTGTGTACAGCCGACAGCTGTCGGTATTGATCGATGCTGAACTGCCGTTGATCCAAGGGTTGACGATTTTAACCGAGCAGACGAAGAATAAATATTTTAAGCAAGTGATCAAGGATATCAGGAGCGATGTCGAAGCTGGATCAACCCTCAACCAAGCCAAGAAGAAATTTCCAAGAGTTTTTGACGACCTGTATTGCAACCTTGTCGCCTCAGGAGAACAAAGCGGTTCTTTGGATATTATGCTGAGGCGATTATCTGAGTTTCTTGAAAAGATCGTCCGTTTAAGGTCTCAGGTCAAGCAGGCGATGATCTATCCCACGGCTATTATCATTTTTGCGGTTCTGGTTGTTATTTTTATGCTTTGGAAGGTTATTCCTGTTTTTGCGAATATCTTCGTGGAACTCGGAGCCACACTCCCCTCTCTTACAGCGTTCATAATGGCCTTGAGCGTCTTTGTTCAGAAATACATCCTGTTTATATTCCTCGGCATAGTTGCCCTCGTCTTTGCTTTCAGGTATGCGAGACGAACGGACTCCGGGCGAAAGGTGATCGATCGGTTATTGTTGAAGATGCCGCTTTTTGGTGCCCTCATTGAAAAGGTTGGCTTGTCTCGAGTAACGAGAACCTTAAGCACTCTCCTTTCTGGAGGTGTTCCGATGTTGGAGAGTCTGAAGATCACGTCTACAACAGCAGGCAACGTCATCATCGAAGATCGGATCATGCGAGCCCGCTCTCTTGTGGCTGAAGGGACGAGTCTTACTGACGCTTTTAAGGAAGTCGGATATTTTCCCTTTATGCTCATTCAGATGATCGGAGTAGGTGAGGCGACAGGGACTTTGGATGAAATGTTGTCCAAACTGGCTGATTTCTACGATGAAGAAGTGGAAGCCACAGTGGCAAATCTTCTCGCAATTATGGAACCCGTTCTGCTCATATTCGTTGGAGGGATGGTCGGAACGATCGTTGTCTCCATGTATCTTCCGATATTCAGCCTCATCCAGCAGTTGTAAAGAACATCCTCAGGAGCATAGGGAAAGAACAACTCCAGAAAGGGATGTGTAACGCCGCTATCTCCGTCTCCGAAGCAGGCGGGGAGGAATCACTGGAGCCTGTCGTATGAGCACGAGAAGAAAAGACATATTCTGGTTCATCCTCCTGCGTGTTATCATCATCACAACCATATTGATTTCTGTTGTCACCATTCATTATGCGACATCTGCCACTCTTTCATTGAGTGCCTTTCACTTGATCTTCATTGCATATTTCCTATCCTTGGTATATCTCTTGCTCTACCTTTGGGGAAAGAATGACACTCTGCAGGTCTATGTCCAGGTTTTCTTTGACCTGCTGTTGATCACAGCACTTGTCTATTTCTCCGGGGGATTGAAGGGGTCTTTCTATTTTCTCTATGTTTTCGAGATCATTGCCGCCAGTATCGTCCTCTCGAGCAGCGCCGCTTATATCACTGCCATCCTCTCTGGCGTTTTGTTCGCTGCCTTGATCGATGGGATGTACTTGGGGATTATTCCCTATTATTCGATTGATTCGTCAGCACCGATCTCGATGGATGCTCTCATCACAAATATTTTTACCTCTTGGGGGGTGTTTTTTCTTGTCGCTCTTCTCATGAATTACCTCACAGGAAAGTTGAGAAAAACGAGAGAAGAGTTAGACTGGGCGCAGAAAGAGCTCGAAATCAAAAAAAGCCTGGCGCTCGCTGGGGAGATCTCGGCCCATCTTGCACATGAGATCAGAAACCCCCTGGCCGCCATTTCAGGGTCTGTTCAGGTGTTGAGGAATGAGATGGCTTTATCCGGAGACCAGAAGGAGTTGATGAACATTGTGGTCAACGAGTCGGATCG
>JAGLRY010000359.1 GCA_023135995.1 Candidatus Aminicenantota bacterium
TGGGATTAAATTCTAGGGCAAACGGGCGACTTCTGCGTGAGACGCCATTCGAAAAGATCTTTATTCAGCCAGCGGCTGGAGATGGGGGAGGGGCATTAGGCGCAGCCATGCAGGTTTATCATGGAGTATTAGGGAACCCAAGGACTTTCGTGCTCGAGCATGCGTATTGGGGAAAAGAATACTCAGAGGAAGAGATCAAAGAATTCCTGGAGAGAAATAATATTCCCTATGAATACTTCCCGGACGATGAAAAAATCTTGGATTGTGTGGTGGATGATCTTGTAGGTGGAAAGGTTGTAGGGTGGTTCCAGGGCAGGTTTGAGTGGGGACCTAGAGCACTGGGGAACAGAAGTATTTTGGCGGACCCGAGAAGTGAGGAGATGAAAGATCTGGTGAATGTTAAAATAAAGTTTCGTGAACCTTTCAGACCCTTCGCGCCTGTTGTTTTAGAAGAACACGTAGAGGATTTTTTCCAAGGAGACGGACTCGCCCAGCAGTTTACTGCAAGATACATGCTTTTGGTCTTGCCCTTTAAAGAATCCATGGGTGAGAGCATAAATGCGGTCAATCACATGGGGACAGGAAGGCTTCAAACAATAAGAGAGGAATGGAATCCTCGCTATTATAGCATCGTGAAAAAATTTGGCGAAGCCACTGGTATTCCTGTGCTCTTAAACACTTCTTTCAATTTGAGGGGCGAGCCGATCGTGAATTCTCCGGCCGATGCATTCCAAACTTTCAGCAGAAGCGGGATCGATGTACTTGTGCTTGAAAATTATTTAATAAGGAAATGATCACCGGATCGCAAATAATTCAGGGATATAATGTCCTCTAAGGAATAAAACGAATGGGAAGAGGGAGAAAGATCTTATCCAGGCTGAGCATATTCAGAGAACTTCTCATTTTCCTCTGGAAAAGAAAACTCTGGTGGCTCATGCCGGTGATAATTGTACTCGTTTTATTCGGCTTGTTGCTCCTTTTTACTCAAAGCTCTGCTGTGGCACCTTTCATTTATTCTCTTTTTTAGCCGGGATTATCGGCAACACAATGTGGGAGGGATTTTCTTTGGAATGGTGGATGGTATTCTCAGCGACCACCCATTCTGTTTCATCATAATTATTCCCTCCGGTGTTCAGATTTCGCTCGAAGAGCGGAAAATCACTGCTGGACACCTGCACACGGATTCTATGTCCCTGTTTAAATGTATTGCTGGTTGCATCCAGGTCGATCTGAACCTTATACACCCCGCCCTCTTCCATCCAGACTTTTTTGGTGAATCCCTCTCGGTATCTAGCACGGAAAATCCCCTGTTGGATATTGTAGGCAGTACCATCAGGATAAACATCCACAAGTTTAGCGGTAAAATCCGTATCTTTCGCGGATGATGAGACATAAAGGACAGCTGTTATCGGACCGGTGATTTCAACGCCTTTCTTTAATGCTGGCGTTGTGTAAACCAAAACATCATTACGCATTTCAACTGGAGTCTGATCTATGGCGCCAGCTGGAGTCCCATATGAGGTACCACGCTGACCTCCTATTGAAGGAACTGGATTCCCCGGATCATAGATAAGCGTATCGGAAGGCTCACTCTCCGGTATTTCTAGGGAAAGTTGTCCATCTCCATTCCGGCTATTCGCATGCCCCTGGCTGTGGAGGAAATACTTGGTGTATTGAGTTTCAGGAAGTGGCCAAACGTTCGCTGATTGCCACTCATTTCGCCCCATCGTATAATACCGCACTTTCGGCATATTCGTAATACCGTTTTTAACTCCTTTTAACCAATACTCAAACCACCTGATATAGATGTCCCAGTAATCGAGCCTTGCATCTCCGACATCACGCTCACCGACCATTGTGTGTTCTGTGGCCCTCTCGAAGCCGCAATGTGTTGTGCCTGTAATGATCACAAACTGATTGTTAGCAGCAGTTTCCGAAACGGCATTTTCCCTAAAATAATTGAATTCATAGATAGTTTCTTCAACACTGGGGTCATACCAGCAGCTCATATGTAACGCTGGTACATCGATTTTTTCAGTGCCATCATAATAGCTCATCACATCGTGCCACCATGGATCACCAAAATCAGTTGTAATTAATTTATCCCAATCGTTGGGAGGCGAACCCGCTTTTTTCATTATGTCAACAATGGGTAAATGCCAATTCAGCTTTTCAAAATCAACGTCCGGGAAATTTGTAGGTTCCGGGTTAAAAAAATGTCGAATCTTACGAACCTCATCATCGGATATGCCGGTTGGGGGCTTAAAAGAATACTTAGAGGCAGCCCTAAAATACCATGATATGCTTGCCGCTAAATCCAGAACTCCGCCTTTAAAACCAGACCAGTATCGGTAACGGCCATTAGCGGCACCGATCATAGGACCACATTGCGGAATCATACAAGTCAGGTTCGGATGTCTTAGGGGAGCTTGTGCCGCTTGAACTTCAGCCGGATAAGAACAGCCAAAAGTGCCGATCTTGCCGTTGCTCCATGGTTGCTTCGCAAGCCAATCCACCGAGTCATAGCCATCCTCAGCCTCCTGACCTGCGGGTGGTGAATAAATGCCTTCTGATTCAAATTTTCCGCGGCTATCTTGAATAGCAACGACAAAGCCATGAGACGCGAATTTATATGCCTGTGGCCTCTGTTTTTGATCTCTAAATTCATTCTTGTTATAAGGCGTTCGGATGAGTATCACCGGCAACTTTTTATCTGCGCCCTTCGGAAAATAGAGGTCCGTCGATAATCTGACGCCATCTCTCATCGGAACCATAACGCTCTTTTTAAGCTTGACTTCATGTTTGATCTCGTTTGATTTTTGTAACTGAGATGTCAAGGCCTGACTGGATAGAGCCACACAGAGACAAATCATAAGGATGAAACACACTCGCTTGTAAAACTTTGACATCTTTCCCTCCTCTTCAAACTGAATTATTCATAAAAAAGATTTACCATAACTCCTTGATCTCATCATCAAAACCGGTCATCTCCCACCGGATGAGGGATATCGGGATCATACCAGCGGCAAGGAACTCGTCCATAAACTGGCGAAGATTGAATTCGTCACCCAGCTGTTTGGCCCGGTCCCTAAAGAGTTTCATGAACTGGGCCTTACCCACGACCATTCCCATGTGCCAGCCCACATAGCGGAGCGTTGTCTGCATTTCATAGTGAAGATGCGGGCTATCTTCGAGCAACTCACCATGGGGAGCACACTTAACGGCAAAGGCCATTGCCTCTTCGAGTGTGTAGTCATGACTGTGCATTCTGAGGTCTGCAAGGGCGCGACATGTACGGAATGCGGACTGCTCATAGACAACTTCTCGTCCTCTCCGGGGTCGATGGTCAAGATAGCCGGCATGCATCAAAAGCTCCTCCAAACCAAAGGCAAATCCTTCAGACCTGATCCAGTCGATCTCGTATAGTCGCCGGACTCCCCGGATAGGACGTTCATCGCGCCGATGCCTAAGACCATCGAAATAATGACCCACACACTCATGTGTTTCTTCGGGGAGTGACTCACGATGAGAGAAATTGAAAAAGTAATCATGGTGTTCTGGCCATGGACTATCGAACTCGTGCCATCTTCCAAAGTAATCATCCGTGGTTAAATAATCTTGGACCGTAAATATCTCTTCCTCTCTCAGAAATTTCATCACGTGTTCAAGAGACGCCCTGACGCTCTCTTTGTATTCTTCTTGGGAAGACACCGGTTTGATCGGAGGGAGCTTTCGGTTTCTGTTCTCTTCGAGTTTCAGGAAAGTCATGACGCGGTTGTCTTCACGTTCGACAATATCCAAGCAATCCTCCCAAGTGTAGGGAAAAAGATGGACATTTTTCAGCCACCAGTTGTAGTTCTCTTTTCCGACTCCGGCTATGGCTGTCATTCTGTCGAGGTTCTCTTCGACCCACAGACCGTATTCCTCCACGGCATTTTGCGCTCGTGTGGCCTCTGCTGCCAGATTCGGATGATACTCTGCAAGCCAATCGGCGAGTTTTCCGTACGCTTCACTCTCCTCCTTTGCGCTCCGAATGGCCATGATCGCAAAATCTCTGGCGCCATCAGTCAAGTTTTTCTTCGCCTGTTCATACATCCCCGGGATAGCTTTCAATTTATTCCTGAACTCCTCGATCTTATCTTCAGGGAGAGGAAGGCTATCGGGTATCCTCAGGCCGACACGAATGACAGGTCCTGCTCCTCCTTGGGAAGGAAGATAAAAACAGGGGTCCCTGGACCAGGGTCTGAGAACGCGATGATAAAATTGCATCCCGTTCATCTCTGCCCGCACCAAATGAT
>JAGLRY010000036.1 GCA_023135995.1 Candidatus Aminicenantota bacterium
GCTGCTTTTTTGGTGTTTTTTGGTTTACCTGGCTTTACAGACATCTACAAAGAGTTTAGTCGGGGATAGGAAAGGAGAGGGGGAATTTTTCTCGTGTTTGTGTAAGGACCGCTCACCAAAAAGGGGACAGTCCCTTTTTTCCAGGGGTGAACAGAAAAGGGGACAGTCACCTTTTTGTAGAGACCATTTCAAAGACGGTCTGTAAGGAAGCGGATCTTACAACTGCAAGGGCAAAAGCAGTACTGAGTATAATTTTAACAGGGAGGGATGTTGGGATGGATTTTTCAATGAAGGGGAGGGAACATATTATTTGTAATTTTCGAGGTCTTATCACATTTTTCTGCATTCTCCTTGCTGTCTTTATCCCCGGATGCAAGAAAGAAGCTGAACGTCTTCCCAATGTGGTTATCATATTCACTGACGATCAAGGATATGCGGATGTGGGGTGCTATGGGGCGGAAGGATTCACGACCCCAAACTTGGACCGGATGGCGGCAGAGGGCATGCGGTTCACAAGCTTTTACGTTTCGCAGGCTGTCTGCAGTGCCTCACGAGCCTCACTGATGACAGGTTGCTATGCTGAACGGGTGAGCATTCGAGGCGCCCTTATGCCCTGGTCTGAAAACGGGCTGCATCCAGACGAAGAAACGATCGCGGAAGTCCTCAAGAAAAAAGGATACGCAACAGCCATATTCGGCAAATGGCATCTCGGCCATCAAAAAGAATTCCTCCCCCTGCAACATGGCTTTGATGAGTATTTTGGTCTTCCCTATTCAAACGACATGTGGCCTGTGGATTACAGAGGCCGCCCCATCACAGAAGAGGACAAAGGTGAAAAACCCGAAAAGCTGTTCTATCCTGTACTGCCGCTCATCGAGGGCAATGAAAAAGTGGTTGAGATCCTTACTCTTGATGATCAAAGCACGCTGACGACCCAATACACAGAACGGGCTGTGCGCTTTGTTGACAGGAATAAAGACCGTCCATTTTTTCTCTACTTGCCTCATTCCATGGCACATGTGCCGCTCGGAGTCTCAGATAAATTCAAGGGTAAGAGCGGGCAGGGCATGTATGGCGATGTCATAATGGAGATCGATTGGTCGGTCGGTGAGATCTTAAAAGCGTTGAAAAGATACGACTTGGAGGAAGATACTCTAGTCATATTCGCCAGCGACAACGGGCCGTGGCTCAATTATGGAAACCATGCGGGATCTGCCTATCCTCTCCGCGAAGCGAAAGGCACAGCTTGGGAGGGAGGTGTCCGTGTGCCCTGCATCATGCGCTGGACCGGACGGATCCCTGCGGGCACCATATGCGATAAAATGGCCACTACCATTGATGTATTACCCACACTGGCAGCGATTGTTGATACACCACTCCCCAAAAATCCGATCGATGGTGTGAATATATTACCTCTTATGGAAGCCAAAGAAAATGCCAACCCACGTGATCATTTTTTCTTCTACTATGGAAGAGCACTGCGGGCGGTTCGGAAGGGACGATGGAAGCTCTATTTTCCACACGGATTCAATTCCTACAGCGGTGTCGTCCCCGGGGCAGATGGTTATCCTGGCCCTTATAATTTTGCCCAGACAGGATTGGAGCTCTATGATTTGGAAAGAGACGTCAGTGAGACATTGGATGTCGCTGCTCAACATCCGGATATCGTTAAGGAGCTTCAAGCATTGGCGGAGAAAGCTCGGGAAGACCTGGGCGATAGTCTCACGGGTCGGACAGGAAAAAACGTCAGAGCTGGGGGAAGAAGATGGGGCAATAAAAAAAAGAGTGTGCAGCATCTGGCAATGGGCAAGAAGATCAGTCTGGCAGGCCCATACAGCCCCATGTATGTCGCCAGTGGAGACCTAGCTCTGATCGATGGCATTCGAGGCTCCACTTTTCATAATGATGGATCCTGGCAAGGATTCGAACAAGATGACCTTGAAGCAATTGTCGACCTTGGCGAAGAAAAGCTTCTGAAGCGTATCACGTGTGGATTTTTAGAGAATCAGTATGCCTGGATATTCTATCCTCGAGTCGTTGAGATTTCTATTTCCAGAGACGGTGTAACATTCGATCTGATCAAGCACACCAGAAACAAAGCATTAATCCGAAATTCCCAGCCGAGATTCAAGGATTATGTCACGGATCTTCCTGATATGAGAGCCCGCTACATCCGTATCAAAGCCAGGAATGTGGGTATTTGTCCTGATTGGCACCCCGGTGCAGGCGGAAAAGCCTGGCTTTTCTGCGACGAAATCATCATCGAATAAAAAAGGGAACGGACCCTAACTTTGTGAAAATTAGCGTGTCCCTTTAATTGACTACTTTTTCTTCGAGACGCGGTCGATGGGTGCTGGACGGGGTGTGTGCTTGAACGGATCTTTCTCGAGGAGCCTAAGGGCCTCCTCCACGGCTCTTTCCAGCTGAGGATCTTTCCCTTGAATCACCAGCGCCGGCGTCATCTCTACATCTATATCCGGGGGCACCCCCTCATTCTCCACATCCCATTCACCCTCGATGTTATAGAATGCAAGATTCGGCGATGAGATGAAGCCTCCATCGATCAGGTCCACCCCGCCATGATGGCCGACCAAGCCTCCCCATGTTGTCTTCCCGATTAGCGGCCCGATCTTTCTGAACCGAAAATAATAGGGGAGTGCATCTCCTCCCGAGCCTGCCCACTCATTGATGAGCATCACTTTGGGGCCGAAAATTTGGGCCGTGGGAGTTGGAGATTCTTTTCCATCTCTTGTTGCGAAATAATTCATCAGCGGCCTCGACATCAAGTCCACAAAATAGTCGGCTGCTGAACCTCCTCCGTTAAATCTCTCGTCGATGACTGCGCCCTGTTTATCCTGCTGAGCAAAATAATACCGGTTGAAATTCACATAGCCAGCTTCAGCGGTGTTCGGCAAATAGACATAAGCCAAGCGGCCATTAGACATTTTATCCACCTTGCGGCGATTGTCCTCGATCCAGTTTCGTGTCCTCAACTGCCATTCGGCGTCTATCGGAACCACGGTAATGAGACGGGATTCTTCCTTCGTTGGCTTGTCATTGATTCTGATAGTCGTCTGCTTCCCTGTTGTCCCTTCGAAAAGCCGATACAGGTTTGTCGGAGCCTTAAGCTCGAGTCCATTCACTTCCAGGATAAGGTCCCCTTCTTTCACATTCAATCCCGGTGCTGTGAGTGGCGCATTCAATCCTGGGTTCCAATTCTCCCCTGTGAATATCTTGGCGATCTTGTAGTATCCATTTTCGATCACATAATCAGCTCCAAGCAGGCCCACCGTAACTCTATCAACCCTGGGAAGTGCTCCCCCAGCGGCCCAGGAGTGGCCGATGGTCAGCTCTCCTATCAGATTCTGGAGGATGTAGCTCAGATCGGAACGATGGGCCACATGTTTCAGAAAAGGTTTGTACTTTGCGATCATGGCATCCCAATCTGCGCCGTGCATTTTGGCATCATAGAGATAGTCTCGATTGATGCGCCAGCCTTCGTGATAGATCTGTTGCCATTCAGCTACAGGATCCACACGCATCTGGAGGTCCTCTATCTTGATCTTGCCGTCCCCCACTTTGGCCTTTTTCGCTGTGTCGACGATGCCGAATGTCTTCTGGGCAGAATAAATAAGTTTCTTTCCATCCGCGGAAACCGTATAGCTTGAAATTTCGGACATGAAAGGCGTGGATTCCCGCTTTTTCAGTTCGTATTTATGGAGGGACACTCCTTTTTGATTGGGAATATGTTCCGCGTAGAAAAAGACTCCTTCTTTCGCCGCCTTCAGTTGACTGTAATTGCGGAGCGGGATGTCTACCGCCAGAATACGCTGGTCGATGCCTTTGAGATCGATGCGCACATTGACTTCTTTTTTCTTATCCTTTTCTTTATCCCCTTCGTTGCCTTTTTCTTCTTTTCCTGGCTTGATCTCGTCCCCTTCCTTCTTTTCTTCCTCGTCCTTTTCAGCTCCTTCTTCATCGCTTTCAGGGAGAAGAGGGGAGGGATCTTCAGCGTTTAGGACAACCAGATAGACGCCTCGTGTGAATGGCCGTTCATAAGAGGACATATCTAACCATCCCGTGTTGAGTGCAAAATTGGTGCTGGCGAGAAAGTAGAGATACTTCCCTCCTGCATCAAATGCCGGGGAGATCGCATCGCTAAGCCCATCCGTGAGCTGAAAAGATTTTCCCTTCTTCAAGGAATAAAGAAAAAGGGCGTGCATGTAGTTATCCAAGCGCTTGGAATAGGCGATCCATTTGGAATCCGGCGACCAAACATGGTCGAGAGAACGGTAAGGATGATCGTAAGTGTCCTTGTCGATCTTGGTGGCCTTTCCGCTTGTCACATCCATGAACCAGAGATTGAGGCGCTTGTCCGCAAAAGCGATTTTTTTCGAATCCGGAGACCAGACAGGTTGGTAATAAAAAGAGGGGTTCTCCAGTGTGATGCTGCGGGCTTGTTTTTGTCCTTTCTGGTCGATGATCTTCAGCTCATACTCGCCGCTTTCGTCAGAGAAATAAGCGATCTTTGTGCCGTCAGGCGACCATGTGGGGTAGCGGTCGTTGGCACCAGGACTTTGGGTGAGGTTTCGTGCATCGCCCTTTTTTGCGGGGACAGTGAAGATATCCCCACGGGCTTCAATCACAGCTCTCACACCTGTGGGTGAGATGTCCGCGCTTTTTATGAGATTAGAGACTTTGGCAAAACGGGGCCTTAATCCTGGGAGGTCTCCTCTGATCTCCACATGAAGTTGAGAGGATTGTCCGGAAGAAGGATCATAAACATGAAGGTAACCGGCCTGTTCATAGACGACGACACCTCCTCCTGCCCGAGCCCGCTTTACGTCATAGTCTTCATGGAAGGTGAGCTGCTTTACTTCTTTGCTGTTGACATCATAAGAGAATAGATTCATCGTGTGATTGCGGTCAGAGATGAAATATACGGTATCGCCCATCCACATGGGATCGGTGTCATTGCTGTTTTCGCGGGGGATTTTTTTAAGGTCATAATCGTCCAGATCGATGAGCCAGACCGCATTTGTTTGGCCGCCCCGGTAATGGCGCCATGTCGTCGTTGCATTTGGCACGCGGACATAAGCCATCCGTTTGCCATCGGGGGAGTAAACTCCTTTATCCGCCATGGGAAGGGGCATTGGCTCTGGCATTCCCCCGTCGATGGAGATCGTCCACAGACGATTGAAAGGGATGGGGACTGTATCTCGTCCCGATGCAAACAGGACTTTCTTTCCGTCGGGAGTCCACTCTCTGACTATGTCACCATAGGGGTGGTATGTCAGACGTTTGGGTTCGCCACCTTCCGCAGGCACTATGTAGACATCGGTGTTTCCGTCGTATTGGCCGGAAAATGCGATGTATTTTCCATTGGGGGAGAAGACCGGATTTATCTCAGTCCCATTGTGAGTGGTGAGCCTGCGGGCATCACCACCGGATTTGGGGACGATCCAGATGTCATTGGCATAGACAAAAGCGATCTGATCCGCGTTAACTGTGGGTTCCCGCAGCAATCGGGCCTCGTCTGCCGCGACCGGATGGGCAAGCCAGATTAATACGAATCCAAACAACAGAATGATAGACCATTTCTTCATGGGGATGACCTCCTAGGGTGATTGAGCGAAATAGATTAAAAGCATTTTTTATGAATAGTTCTGGAACTAAATTCTTGAACCGAATTTAGAGGCTATATCATAATTGATATGTTTAAAAATTACAAAAGAATATGAGTCATACGATGTGTTATACGATTTGCTCCGCAATTTGGTTTTTTTGCTGGAAATTGTTGTCTATCCGAGAAGTAACCCCTCCTCCCAACCGTAGTTTTCGACTTTGATGTTGTCCCAGTTGCTCGTGCCCAATCCATAGACTTTGTCGGCGGCTTCAATGCACAGTGGAGGCGGTGAGAGTGGCCAGGGTTCTCCTCGCATGGCTTTCCTTTTTTCCATGATGATGCGGAGGCAGACTGTTTCTACGGCGACTGGATCTGTTCCTGCGATCAGGCCATTGTAGGCCCATTTGTAGCGAGGATCCACTTGGGGCCCTTTGTCACAGAGCGGATGAAGGGCATCGATCAACATCAACCTGGTTTTTCCTTTGACCATTGGGAGGTGAAAAATCTCTCCCAGTTTGGCGCTGTTTTCTTCATGGTAGTTTCTTGGGCTTCCCGAGTACATGATGTAGAGTTTCATGACAGTGCCGATTCCGGTCAGCCAGTGGGCCTTGAGTCCTGGAAGACCGATGAGAGCCGTGCATGACTTGGGTTTGTCAGGCCCTCCCTGGGCATCACGAATTTTTCCTTCGGAGAATCCGGCCTCGATGAGCGAGCTTTTTACCGCATCCACCACCTCTTGATGGGTGGGATTGAGATGTGGTGTGGGCACAAGTCCTATGGTGTCGTTGGGTTTGAGAAGGCTGTTCCAGGCGTCCTTTGGG
>JAGLRY010000360.1 GCA_023135995.1 Candidatus Aminicenantota bacterium
AGGGTAAAAGATGCTGACAATATAATATTGACTGTTTTTTAAATCTAACTGTGTCAGCAGCTTTTATGAATGATTCATCTTAGGTGTTGACATGAGTAGAGAATATTGCTAATTTAACTCTTTAGTTTATAAATTAAACTCATAAGTACAGTATTAATACTCATGAGTCTTAAAAAGGTGATTCCGAATGAGAGATCTTCGCAAAGAAAGAAAACGCCACAGAGAACAGGAAAATAAGCTGTTCATCTTGAATGCGGCGGAAAATGTGTTTGCCAGGAAGGGTTATGTTCTGGCAACGATGGACGATATTGCCGAAGCAGCCCAATTCTCCAAGGCAACCCTTTACCGGTACTTCAATAGCAAACAAGAGATGTTCATGGAGATCATCCTGAATACTTTTGATGAAGCTTACCAAAGCTGCATCAAGATACAGGAGAAGGGCATGTGTTCCAGCGAAAAGCTGCGTGAGCTGATCCATTACATCCTCGGTTACTACCAGAAGAAGAAGAATATATCGCGGATTTTCATCATGGAACTGTCTGCGATGAAAAAACTGTTAAAAGTCGATGTGTCAAAACATGGCTGGCATTCCAACAACCATCCCCCGGTTCCTCAAGTTTTTAGAAAAAAAATGGAAGAGATTTTTACCGTCATGGTGAGGATCGTAGAAGAGGGCATTCGGTCGGGGGAATTCCGTAACATGGATCCCAAAGAGGTGTGCTATGTACTGGGAGCTTTGCTCCGCGGGTTTCATTTTAAAGGTCCTATTCGTGAAAAAGAACATACCTTGAATGAGAGCACTGATTTGATCCATGATTTTGTCCTTCACGGGATCATAAAGGCTGAGAAATAAGAAGAGGAGCGTGAACATGCGAAAAACGAGTTATTTCCTTCTAGTGATGATTCTTTTTTTGGCCCTGGGGTGCCTTTCTTTCGCCCAGGATAAAGTGGTTTTGACTCTCGAGAAGAGCATCGAACTGGCCCTCACTCAGAATCCTTACCATTTGGCCACAGAGGAACGTGTGGATGCGGCCGAACAACAAGTGAGAGCAGCTGCCGCCGGCTTTCTCCCTTCACTCAACTCTACGGGAATGGCCACTCTCGATGAGAAGCTGTTCGAGCTGGAATTTCCCTCATTCATTCCCGGACGGCCGCCGGAGAAAGTGAAAGTGGACTTCACCAGAGACTACCAGTTTGCTCTGAACTTATCCATCCCCCTTTACACAGGAGGACGGTTGACTGCGGGTTACAGGAGTGCCAAGTATAACCTCAAGTCCACACAGGAATCTGTGCGCCAGTCCGAACACCTCACGGTTTTTAACACTAAAGCGGCGTTTTACGGATGTCTGCTTGCCAGGGAGTTTGTGGGAGTTGCCGAACAGGCTGTAAAGGATGCGGAAGACCTCCACAAGAATGTGAAGAGCCAGTATGAGGTAGGCCTTGCCTCCCAGTTTGACCTGTTGCGGTCGGAGGTGAGGGTGGTCAACTTCAAGCCTCAGTTGATCCGGACCAGGAACAACTTCGAGGTCATGAAGCTAAGCCTGAAGACATTGTTGGGGATGGATATCGCCATACCCATCGAGCTTAAAGGAAATCTGTCCTATGAACCCATAGAGCCCGATCCGGAGAAGAGTCTTGGGATCGCCCTCCAGAACAGGCCCGAGATCCTCCAGTTGGAGTACCAAAAAAGGATAGCCGAAGAGATGTGGAAAATGGCAAGGGCCGAACGCCTACCGACTTTGGCCATCTCGGGATCATTCAATTTTTGGGCAGACCGGTTGGCTATCACAGGCGATACGTGGCAGGATTATTACACCGTGAACCTCGTCCTGTCGTTGCCCATATTCAACGGCTTTGGCCCCGCCGCACGCCAGGCGCAAGCCAAGTCGGCCGTCAGAGAGATCGAGCTGACGTTGAAGGGATTGAAGGATGGAGTCAAGTTTGAGGTCAGTCAGGCCATACTGAAGATCGAGGAAGCCAGGGAATCCCTTCTTTCTCAAGAGAAAAATGTCGAACAGGCTGAGGAAAGCCTGAGGATCGCCAATTTAAATTACACAGAGGGAATGATCACCGTCCTTGATGTGAGTGCGGCACAGACTGCTCTCAATCAAGCCCGAGTCAATTATTCGCAGGCTGTGTACGATTTTTTTGTGGCTGTGGCTGATTTTGAGAGGTCTTTAGGCGTTAAAAAAAGTGAGATAGATCCAGACATTTTAATGAAGCAAAAACAGGTCGCTTCCTATGGAGGGGTCAAATGACAAAGAAAAAATTAATTTATTCGGGATTAGCTCTTCTCCTTCTTCTCTCTCTGCTCTATTGCCGACCTCAAGAGCAAGAAGAAATCCAGGAAGAGAGTTTTGGTGCGGCTCTGGTGACTGTTTTTAAAGTCAGCAAACAGAGGATTTCGGAAAAACTGGTTTTTACCGGAGTCATCGAGGCGTGGCAGACGATGAATATCACGCCTGAGATCGGTGGAAGGATCGCGAAGATATTCGTTGAAGAGGGGGACAGGGTCCGAAAGGGACAGCTCCTGGCCGAACTGGACACTCGGGCGGCACGTCTTCAAGTGGAACAAGCAGAGGCAGCGGTAGCCGTGGCCCAGGCCAACTACAATGATGCAGAGAAAAACATGGAGCGCATGGAGCGGTTGATCAAAGAGAATGCCGTATCAGAGCAGCAGTATGAAAAGATCAAATTGGCTTTCGAGTCTGCAGAAGCACAGTTCAACCAAGCACAAGCCGCACTGAATCTGTCTAAATACAACCTCGATGTGTCCATCATGGAAGCCCCGTTCAGCGGTGTCGTAGCGTCTAAAAATGCAGAAGTCGGCGATGTGATCAATCCGATGATGGGCGGTTTTTCTCCCACCAGCGGAGTCGTCACACTGATGAATTTTTCGCGGGTCAAGATAGAGGTCGATGTCTCCTATCAGGATGTGGTCCGCATCAAAAAAGGACAGCCGGCTTCCATGGCCGTATCGGCATTCCATGGCCGTATTTTCCCAGGACGTGTATCGGTTGTGAACCTGACAGCAGATCCCATGACCAAAAAATTCCACGTGGAGATCGCCGCAGACAATCCGGATCTTCTCCTCAGGCCCAACACCTTCGGGGAGATCATGATCGAAGTGAGCTCCCATGAAGATGCGCTGGTAGTCCCCCAGAATGCGATCCTGGAAAACAAATATGTGTTTGTCGTCAATGAGGACAACACGGTCAGAAGACAGGAAGTGAGCTTGGGGCTCGAGAATACGGATATGGTTGAGATCATCAGCGGTGTTCAATTCGGAGACAGGGTTGTCGTTGAAGGGAGTTATGGTTTAGATGACGGAACCAAAATCGAGATCAAAGAGGTTATCCAATGAAAATACCCGAGTTTTCCGTAAACAGAAAAGTCACCACAGCCATGCTGGCCATGATCTTGGTGGTCCTCGGCTCTCTCGCTTTTACCAGACTGGGGTTGGACCTTTTCCCCGACCTGGAATTCCCCACGGTATCCGTGATCACGATATACAGCGGTGCCTCTTCAGAGGACATCGAGAACACGGTCACGAGGCCCTTGGAGCAAGTCATTAACTCGGTCAGCCGTGTGAAGAAGGTGAATTCGATCACATCCGAAGGGTATTCGGTCATCATGGTGGAATTCGAGTGGGGGACAAACCTCGATTTTGCGGCACAGGACATCAGAGACCAGATCGGTCTTTATGAGAGTTATCTTCCCGAAGATGTGGGCGACCCTCTTGTCGTGAAATTTAGCTTCGCTATGTGGCCCATACTTTTTGGCGGAATTACGGCGGATCGGCCCACTGTTGAGTTAAAGGAAATGATCGAGGACGAGGTGGCGCCGCGGTTGGAACGTATCGATGGCGTTGCCTCCGTGCAGGTACAATCCACGGACGTCAGGGAGATCCTTGTCGACATCGATAGGGGGGCTCTCGAGTCCCGAAATCTTTCTCTGGACCAGATTTTAGTAGCTCTCCGGATGGAGAATTTAAATCTTCCTGCGGGCCATGTGGTCGAAAGACATTCTGACATCTTGGTGAGGACTATCGGAGAATTCGAGAGCATCGATGATATCAGCAACACAATAGTCGGAGCGACCCAAGCAGGCCAACCCATCTACATGAGTGATGTGGCAGAAGTGAGTGACGGACTCAAAGAAACAAGATATATTTCGCGGATACAGAAAAAAAAGGGAGTCATCTATTTTGTCAGCAAACGATCGGGAGCCAACACGGTCATAACAGCTGAAGCCGTAAAGAAAGAATTGGCGAGAATCCAAGAAACTCTCCCACCGGATGTCGAGTTTTTCCCGTTCATGGACCAGTCGGATATGATCCAGCAGGTCATCCGAAGAACGGGAAATAATGCCCTCGTTGGAGGAGTCCTGGCGATCTTATTTATCTTTGTCTTTCTGCGGAATTGGCGGCCGACACTGACGATCGGTTTGGCGATCCCCCTCTCCATCATCACGACATTCATCGCCCTGTATGCGGCGGGGTATACACTGAACCTTCTGACCATGGGAGGATTAGCCTTAGGTATCGGGATGCTTGTGGACAACGCTGTCGTGGTCATCGAGAATATTTTCCGTCACATCGAGGAGGGGGAGGAAAAGAACGAGGCGGCCAAAAAAGGTGCCTCTGAGGTGGGAATGGCGATCACGGCCTCCACCATCACAACCATTGCCGTTTTTTTCCCCATGATCTTTGCCCAGGGAGTGACGGGGAAACTGACGCGTGGCCTGGCTCTGTCCATTGCCTTTTCTTTGTTTGCCTCGCTTTTTGTGGCCTTGACGATTATTCCCTTGGTGGCCTCATTGCTGTTCAAAGCTAACGATAAACCAGGCG
>JAGLRY010000361.1 GCA_023135995.1 Candidatus Aminicenantota bacterium
TTTTAAAGAAAATCCAACATCGTATAGTTTAAATGCTGTGTTCTAAAGCGCTTCACACATTTAATAACTATGTAATAACTATGCTAGGTTTTCCAGGATAATGGCAACACCCTGCCCGCCGCCGATGCATAAACTGACCAAGCCCAGTTTTTTATTCCGGTTCTTCAAGGCATAGAGAAGCGTGGTCAGGATTTTTATACCAGTAGCACCAACAGGATGACCGAGAGCAATAGCTCCACCATTCACGTTGAGTTTAGAGCGATCCCATTTGAGCTCCCGTTCCACCGCCAGGATTTGGGCAGCAAAGGCCTCATTCAGTTCGATGATGTCGATGTCATCAAGCTTGAGCCCTGCTTTATCCAGAGCCTTTTGAACAGCGGGCACTGGCCCGATTCCCATGATGGTTGGATCTACGCCAGCATTGGCATAGGCTACGATCCGCGCCATGGGTTTGACACCCAGCTCTTCCGCCTTGTCTGCTGTCAAAACAACTGCAGCTGCAGCCGCATCACACAGGGCACAACTATTTCCCGCAGTGACGGTTCCATCTTTTTTAAAAACTGGAGAAAGCTTTGCCAGTTTCTCGGCACTTACACCCTCTCTCGGAATTTCCTCTGTCTCGAATATCTCAGTTTGCCCTTTCTTCAAGGGGATCTCAACAGGAAGGATCTCGTCCTTGAACCGCCCCTCTTTCACGGCAGTGACGGTTTTCTGCTGGCAATCTGCAGCATAAGCATCCTGTTCCTCCCGGCTGATGTTGTATTTCTCGACAAGCGTCTCTGCTGTCACCCCCATGAGATGGCCGGCAAGCGGACACATGAATCCATCCTTGTGGAGAATATCGACCATTTTGCCATCTCCCATCCGGTATCCCCATCGCGCTTTATCAGCGATATAGGGCACCTGGGAACTGTTTTCCGAGCCTCCGACCAACACCACGTCTGCATCCCCCGCCTTGATCATCTGAGCCGCGAGAGATGTCGCTCTCAAAGATGAACCACAACGTTTATTCACAGTGAATGCGGGCACTTCGACTGGCATTCCTCCTTTAACTGTCGCCAAACGCCCGATATTGGGCCCCAATCCGGCCTGCCAGCCCGTACCGAAAACCACTTCATCCACATGTTGTGGTTCAATCCCGGCTCTCTTCACTGACTCTTTCAAGACAAGAGCACCCAACTCAACCGCGGAAACTTTTTTAAATGATCCACCAAATCTTCCTCCGGCGGTCCTGACAGCACCGGCAATAACAATATCACTCATATAATTTCTCCTTTTGACCTAAATGATTTTGAGAAAGCATCAAGATACCCAATCCTGACACAGGAGTTATTCATTTTAGGTTTGTATTATAGTGATGCTTTCTTGAAGGTGTCAACAATTACCTGTTTTCTCCTCCACACAATTGGGGCACTCGGCAAATCATTCAGCAAAGATATGGGAATGTTTACGATCTCGAAGAGAAGGTTGAAATATCCTGTGATTTTGTTTATGGTCTTATGGGAAGGTTTTGACTTCCCATAAAAACCGATGATCAAAGAAAACGCGAGAAAACTCCTGGATGAATTACCGCCCGGAGTTAAACTCGTTGCCGCTGCCAAAACACGGACACCTGATGAGATCCAGGAAGCTATAGATGCCGGAGTGAATATTATCGGTCAGAATTATGTTCAGGAAGCTCAAAACGCATTTCGCATCATCGGCAACAGGGCAAGGTGGCACTTCATCGGACATCTCCAGAAGAACAAAGCTAAAAAGGCCATAGAGATTTTCGATATGATTGAAACTGTGGACTCCTTAGGCCTTGCTGCGGAACTGAACAAACGCTGTCTTACGAAGGGAAGATTCATGCCCATCCTGATCGAGGTCAACAGCGGGAGAGAACCTCAAAAATTTGGTGTTCTACCGGAAGAGACAGAAAACTTCATCAGGCAAATTGCCAGCTTTGAAGGGATAAAGGTCCAGGGTCTCATGACCATGGGACCCATGTTCGGCGACCCGGAGGATGCCCGACCCTACTTTCAGGAGACAGGACGAACGTATGAACACATAAAGAGTTTGGACATTCCCAACGTGGAGATGAAGTATCTTTCCATGGGTATGACAAATTCCTTTCGAGTTGCCATCGAGGAGGGCGCCAACATCGTCCGCATCGGCACTCTCATCTTTGGCCCAAGATAGGAACCACATCTCAACATTTATAAGTTGACATTTGTAGATAATAATTGTTTATAATAAAATTTACAAACTCGAGAAAATTGATATGAATTTAAATGGGTTTTGGAAATGAAAAAATTCTGGTTTAAGCCGGATATCATCACTCAGGTTTTTGTATTGCTGCTTTTTTTCCCTCTTCTTATGATTAGCAATCAAACGTCCGGCTCTGGAGAAAAAGCTCAGCAGTCCACCAGCAAAGATCAGATGGATATCCAGATCCCACCGCCTCCTTTCAGCGAGGATATGTTTCCCTGTTCGGAATGTCATGCCGACTTGGATATTAACCTCGAGAGAAGGGAGCTGGAAGATTTCCATGATGATATCATTCTCAAGCACGATGAAGAAAATCGGTGGTGCATGGATTGTCATGACGCCAACAATCGGGATATGCTGCACTCGGCCAGCGGGGAATTGATCGATTTCAAGGAATCCTATAAGCTGTGCGGCCAGTGTCATGGCCCCAAGCTGAGAGATTGGAGAGCGGGTATTCACGGCCGGAGGACCGGCAACTGGAACGGACAGAAGGAGTACCTCTTGTGTGCCCACTGCCACAATCCCCATACTCCGAAATTTGAGAAAATGAAACCAGAGACTGTTCCTAAAAGACCGGGAAAAATTAAATGAGCATTAAGAAATTTGTCCGCTCACCAGCGAAATTGAACCGGAGAACATTTTTAAAAGCGGCGGCTGTGACCTCTTCGGTTGCGGCATTCAGCGCTTGTGTGTCCAAGGAAGCCCTGGAGGCCTTCCTGCAGAAGGAATTCCGGGACATGTCAAAGGATGAAATCGCTAAAACCCTTCAACGTCTCGAAGCACAATACACTCAAAAATACGGTAAAAAGTTTTCTGTCTCTGCCAAAGAACCCATCCCCGAAACGCTCTTCGGCTATGGTCTGGATATCTCTACATGTATCGGCTGCCGCAAATGTGTCTACGGTTGTGTCGGTGAGAACAACCAATCCCGAGATCCCCAAGTCCATTGGATTAAAGTCCTGGAAATGGAAAAAGAGAAAGGCATTGATTTTATACACGCTAACATCTACTACGACCACGAGGAAGTACCCCATGAAGGCCATTTTTATCTTCCCGTCCAGTGCCAGCAGTGTAGAAATCCCGTTTGTGTGAAAAGCTGCCCGGTCGGAGCTACGTGGGCCGAGCCGGATGGCATTGTCGTCGTCGATTACAATTGGTGTATCGGCTGCCGTTGCTGCATGGCCGGATGTCCCTATGGAGCACGCCATTTCAATTGGGGAAAAATCCAGCTGCCGGCTGAAGATGTCAATCCCAATACTCATTTCCTCGGTAACAGGCCTCGCTACCCAGGAGTCGTCGAGAAATGCACCTTCTGCATCCAGCGGGTTAGAGAGGGTCGGTATCCTGCCTGTGTGGAAATCTGTCCGGTCGGGGCCAGAAAATTCGGAAATCTTCTGGATAAAGACAGCGAGATCCGTTACATCCTCGAAAACAAGAGGGTTCTTATCCTGAAAGAAGAGCTCAACACTCAGCCAAAATTCTACTATTTTTACGGAACATAATCGTGAGTATGAGGTGACAGGTTGAATTTTATCCGCTTTATAAAGGAAAGTTTCAAAATCGTTATCCGAGGGAGCATGCGCTATTATCTCTGGTTGGCTTTTCTGTTCATACTGATCATTTGGGGTGCAACCGCTTATGCCGAGCAGCTCAAACAGGGATTGCAGGTTACAAATATGAGAGATCCCATATCCTGGGCCTTTTATATCGGGAACCTAACATTTCTCGTCGGTGTTGCAGCAGCAGCCATCATGCTGGTTATCCCTGCTTATATCTATAACTGGAAGCCCCTTAAAGAGGTGGTGATATTCGGAGAGCTTCTCGCTATCAGCGCCGTTATCATGTGCATATTATTTGTTATTGTTGACGTGGGCAATCCTCTGCGCTTGTGGCACATGATCCCCATCATCGGCAATCTGAACCTTCCGTCCTCACTCCTTGCCTGGGATTCCGTTGTATTGATGGCATATTTCCTCCTGAATCTTGTCGTGGTCAGTTATCTGCTCTACACTCTTTTCAACAAGCGGGAATATAATAAAAAATGGTTGACTCCCCTGGTTATGTTTTCAATACCCCTCGCCATTAGCATTCACACCGTTACGGCCTTTCTTTACAACGGCTTTGCCGGCCGGCCCTACTGGAACAGCGCCCTGCTGGCTCCCAAATTTTTGGCGTCAGCCTTTTGTTCCGGCCCTGCTGTGCTGATCATTCTTTTCCAGATCCTCAAAAAAACAACAACCTTCGACATCAAAGATGAAGCCATCTGGAAGATCGCAGAACTCATGGCCTATGCCATGTTTATCAATCTTTTCTTCTTTGGTGCAGAAGTGTTTAAAGAAGTTTATTCAAATACCGAACACCTGGTTCATCTGAAATATCTGTTTATCGGGGTCGGTGAAAACCGAGACATTGTGATCTACGGCTGGACCTCCCTCATCTTCAGCGTCATCGCCTTTTTACTTTTTTTGATTCCCAAAACACGAAAGAATGTCGTCACCTTGAATATCGGTGCCCTATTGATCTGGTTCGGGGTCTACATAGAAAAAGGAATCGCTCTGATAATCCCCGGATACACCCCAGATAATTTAGGACAGATCTACATATACAGGCCATCACTGGCCGAAATCAAAATCTCGATGGCCATCTTTTCCATCGGTTTTTTGATCTTTACTGTTATGACCAAAATCACCATTGCCATTATTTTTGAAGATTTCAGCATCAATACGATCAGAAAGAAGAAAGTCTATTCAACTTCAGCTAGCTAATTATCCAAATCCTCTCTGATGGCATGGCCATATTCAATGTTATAGTCATGTATCAACTCAATATCAGCAAAAGCTTTTATTTCATGGATTGAATAAAGGAAATCAGATCCTTCATTTCATTTTTTTCAAACCTTGGCCAGAG
>JAGLRY010000362.1 GCA_023135995.1 Candidatus Aminicenantota bacterium
TTGCTGGGTAGCTTGTTGATACATCATCTCCGAGAGTTTGTGGGATGCTTGCGAAAGAGCTTCCATCGTCTGCTTGATCTGGTCTATATCTTCGCTCTCAATTGCCTTTTTAGTGCTGTCGATCTCCGTTTGGATGTTCTCGGCATCTTCATCAGAGATCTTGTCTTTATTTTCCCGCAGTAACTTTTCTAAGCTGTAGACTAACTGATCGGCTTGGTTTTTGGCGTCGATGAGTTCTCTTCTCTTTCTATCCTCATCTGAATGAGCGTCCGCATCCTTCACCATACGATCGATCTCCTGATCATCGAGTCCGCTATGACCCGTGATCGTGATCTCCTGTTGTTTTCCAGTACCCATATCTTTGGCAGAAACATGAAGAATTCCATTAGCATCGATATCAAAAGTCACTTCTATTTTTGGGATTCCCCGATGTGACGGTGGAATCCCATCCAGATGAAAACGGCCGAGGGATCTGTTCGCGCTGGCCATCTCTCTTTCGCCCTGGAGGACATGAATCTCAACACTGGGTTGATTGTCGGATGCAGTTGAGAATATCTCTTGTTTTTTTGTCGGGATCGTGGTGTTTCTTGCGATCATTTTGGTGAAAACACCTCCCAACGTCTCTATACCCAGAGTGAGGGGTGTAACATCTAGAAGAAGGACATCTTTTACATCACCCGATAACACTGCGCCCTGGATTGCAGCACCAGCCGCAACTACTTCGTCAGGATTGACACCTTTATGAGGCTCTTTACCGAAAACCTCTTTGACCAATTCTTGAACCTTTGGAATCCGTGTCGATCCTCCAACCAAAATCACCTCATCAATATCTCCCGCCTTGAGCCCTGCATCTTTAATGGCTTGTTTACAGGGTTCATGTGTTCGCTGAATGATATCATCCATGAGCTGTTCTAGCTTGGCCCGCGAGAGTTTGATCAAAAGATGTTTTGGACCAGATGCATCCGCAGTGATAAATGGCAAATTGATCTCAGTCTCCATAGTTGTGGAGAGTTCGATCTTTGCCTTTTCCGCAGATTCTTTCAACCGCTGGAGTGCCATCTTGTCCTTAGAGAGGTCGATCCCTGCATCTTTTTTGAATTCGGAGACCAACCAGTCCTGGACTTTTTGATCGATGTCATCTCCACCGAGATGTGTGTCACCGTTGGTTGATTTGACTTCAACGATGCCTTCGCCCACCTCAAGAATGGAGATATCGAAGGTCCCGCCTCCAAAATCATACACGGCAATGATCTGATCCTTCTTTTTATCCAGGCCATAGGCAAGAGCTGCAGCTGTGGGCTCATTCACGATCCGCTCCACCTGCAGACCTGCGATCTTGCCAGCATCTTTGGTTGCTTTCCTTTGACTATCATTGAAATAGGCCGGGACAGTAATGACCGCTTTCTCAACCTTTTCTCCAAGATAATCTTCTGCGGCCTTTTTAAGCTTCTGCAAAATCATAGCTGCAATCTCAGGCGGGGGGTACTTTTTTCCAAGAGCTTCGATCCTGACATCTCCGTTTGCAGCTTCAGTCACTTTGAATGGGACCTGCTTGATCTCATCAGGAACTTCTTTGAAGCGCCGTCCCATAAACCTTTTGATGGAATAAACTGTATTCTCCGGATTGGTTACTCTCTGTCTCTTTGCGATTTGACCAACCAATCGTTCGCCTTTCTCGTTGAATGCGACGACAGAAGGAGTCGTGCGTCCACCCTCTTCATTCTGGATGATTTTGGGTTTGTCTCCTTCTGTAACAGCGACAACAGAATTCGTTGTCCCAAGGTCAATCCCTATTGTTTTCGACATTATTTCCTCCATATTAAAAAAATGAAATATGTATTTTTGCTTTTTTATTATAATACTTGAGTATAATATTGTCAAGTATATTTTATATAAACATCATTATATTTTTATGGAATAACAGAATTATCCTGGATTATTCACGGACCGAGGTTGCAGTTGCGGCAAGGAAGTGGCTCATGAAGCTGTAGTGAACTACCGCGAGCCGTCCCAACTTAACCCGGGCTA
>JAGLRY010000363.1 GCA_023135995.1 Candidatus Aminicenantota bacterium
AAGCTTTTGTGAGAAGTCTTTGTGGACTGTTTTTGCCATGTCCATCAATGTGTCCCCGACCTGGAACACGTATGGGTCTCTCTTCTCGACTTTCTTCCCGGGCATCTTGCTGTACACCCTGACCACCTTGAGAATGGCAAATATCCTTTTCTTCAATTCTTTGAGTTCTGTTTCCTCTAAGGCTGAAATGGTGATCAGATTGTACGCAGGATCTATGGTGCTTCTCAACACAGATATGCTTGCTTCCGATCCAGGGAGGTCTGTTTTGTTGGCAATGACAAGGGTCCGTTTCAAAAAAAACTGTTTTTCGGGGCTGATATCCTGATCTTCAGGCACAAGCTCTATGTTTTTTTCTTTGAGTTTTTCTGTGATTTCGTTCACATCTGTCACCGGGTCTTGGCTTCCTAAGTCCATCAGGAGCAAAACTGCGTCTGCGCTTTTGATGAGTTCTGCATGCCATGGCTCAAAATACTCAGGAGTAATGGGTGGAGTATCAATCAACTGGATCTGGATATTCTCAAACATCATCATTGCAGGCGATGGAGCATGGGTGGTAAAAGGATAGTCACCGATGTCGGGATTGGCGTTGGTGAGAGCTTTTATCAGCGAGGATTTCCCCGAATTTGGAAGACCGGTCAGTATGACTTGCCCTGCTCCAGCTTTGTCGACATGGAATGTGGGCCCATGCCGCGAAAGAGCCGCTTTTTTTTGAGACTGAGATCTAAGTTTAGAGATTTTAGTTTTATACAGTGCTTGTAGTTTTTCTGTTCCTTTATGTTTAGGTATGAGGGAAAGGAGCTCTTCCATGATGGCGATTTTCTCCCCCGCAGTCTTCGCTGTTTTTAACTCCTTTTCCTTCTCGAAGTACTGAGGAGGTAAATTGGCTGGCATCTTTTTGCTCCTCTCTTCTGTTTAATTATATCCAAAGACCTTTTGGATTTCAAAAATTCAATTAGGGAAGTTTACATTTCCAAATCTGTGATGATGTCATTCAGAGTGATCAGATTGGTAATATCGAAAACGTATAACAGAACAGCGCGGGGACTCTCACATTATAAATGTAGGGACCGTTTCCCAAACGGTCCGTTCGGGGAACGGACCCTACATAAAAAAGAACTGACTTTGTTTTGAATTGAGAATTTTTGAGCAATTCATTCGTTAATCCAATACGCTGATTTTTTTCACCTGGCGAGTGAAAACATGCAAATTTTGCGAGTTGTTTGGCGCGATTGTTCCGCTGCAAAAAAAAAGGGAAATTCTCGCGCTCTTTTATCATAAAAAAGCGGCATTTTTTATTGAATTTACTTTGCAATTTTCCCCATATAATGGTAAAATAAATACCTAAAAAATAATGCCTATTAGGTTATGTGAAAATCCTCCCTTCATAACCCCATTTTTTTCCCAAAAAAAAGGAAAATGACAACAAAAAAATATACTGCAGAAAGCATCAAAGTACTCAAAGGTTTAGAGGCTGTTCGCAAGCGACCGGCTATGTATATCGGAAGCACTGGGCCTCAAGGTTTGCATCATCTGGTTTACGAAGTTGTGGACAATAGCATTGACGAGGCTCTTGCCGGGTATTGCAAGAAGATCGATGTCACGATCCATGTGGATAACACTGTAACAGTCATCGATGACGGCAGGGGTATTCCTGTCGGAATTCACAGGAAAACGCGGAAACCTGCCGCTGAGGTTGTCATGACAACCCTTCATGCCGGCGGGAAATTTGACACCAAATCGTACCAGGTTTCAGGCGGTTTGCACGGTGTCGGTGTTTCTGTCGTCAATGCACTCTCTGAGAGATTAGATCTCGAAATAAAGAGGGAAGGAGGAGTCTACACTCAAAGTTATGAAAGAGGAAAACCGGTCACAAAGCTCAAGAAGATCGGAAAGACAAATAAGACCGGCACAAAAACGACCTTCAAACCAGATCCTGAGGTTTTCCAAATCGTAGAATTTAACTTCGACACCTTGAGCCAGAGGTTGAGAGAGTTGTCCTACTTGAACAAGGGCTTGAAGATCTCTATCCTGGATGAACGCAACGACACGCGGCATGATTTTCAGTACAAGGGTGGGATCCGGGAGTTCGTCCAGTATCTCAATCAGAATAAATCTGTCATCAATCCGAAACCCATTTATATCGAGAGCACGAAAAACGGAATGGTCGTGGAGATGGCGCTTCAGTACAACACAGGCTATTCAGAGACCATTTTTTCCTTTGTGAACAACATCAATACCACCGAAGGCGGAACTCATCTCATCGGTTTCAAGTCAGCGTTGACCCGCTCGATCAATCAGTATGCCAACACTCACAACCTGATAAAGGACTTGAAGCGGAACTTGAGCGGCGATGATACCAGGGAGGGTCTGTGTGTGGTTTTGAGCTTGAAGATGAAAGATCCTCAATTCGAAGGGCAGACAAAGACAAAGCTCGGTAACAGTGAAGTCAAAGGGATTGTCGATTCCTTAGTCAATGAGGAACTTTCCTGCTATTTTGAAGAAAATCCATCCGTCGCTCGTAAGATCATCCTCAAGGTTCTCGATGCCGCGAGGACTAGGGAAGCGGTCCGGAAGGCAAGGGAACTGGCTCGGCGTAAAGGTATTTTGGAGTCCACATCGCTCCCCGGTAAATTGGCAGACTGTCAGGAACGAGACCCCGCCCATAGCGAGATTTTTCTCGTAGAGGGTGATTCAGCAGGAGGCTCAGCCAAACAAGCGCGAGATCGCCGGTTTCAAGCTGTGCTTCCCCTCAAGGGCAAGATCCTCAATGTCGAGAAAGCCCGCTTCGATAAGGTCCTCAAGAGCGAGGAGATCGGCCTCATTATTTCGGCCCTGGGTACTGGAGTGGAACAATCGGATTTTAACATCGATAAGCTGCGCTATCACAAGGTCGTTATCATGACAGACGCGGATGTGGATGGGTCGCATATCAGGACTCTGCTCATGACCTTTTTTTACAGGCAGATGCCTCAACTCATTGAAAAGGGCCACCTTTTAATCGCTCAGCCCCCTTTGTACAAGATCTCAAAGGGGAGGTCCTTCCAGTATTTGAATGATGAGAGAAGTTTCGAGAAATTCATAATCCGGAAAATATCCGAAGAATTCCAGCTCCAAGTCAACAGGCAAAAGGAGGTGATCAAAGGGGACAAATTTAGAAAATTTCTCCAAAGGATCATCACCAAGAGGAACTTTATCCAGATCATGGAAAGAAAAAATTACCCGTTTTTCCTTGTAGATATCCTTTTAAAGAATGAAGTGGGTGATGTGGAATTCTTGCGTAATCCCAAAAACATGCAGAAAATCCAGAATCTTCTCACAGAGAAGGGCATCGTCTCGACCCTGAGCAAGGACGAAGAACACGGCCTGTACGAGCTGGCAGTCACTTTTCAGGTCAATGGTATAGTTGTGACCTCAAAAGTGAACATGGATCTGATCACCTCAGCTTCGTACCAAACTCTTTATAAAACGAACAAGGCCCTCGAAGATTTTAGACCTCCTTTCTTTATCCTGCACAATGGAGATAGGATAAAGCTCGAGAATGAAGCCAAACTTCTCGAGTACCTCTACGATAACGGCAAAAAGGGGATCGTCATCCAGAGATACAAGGGATTGGGAGAAATGACGCCTGTCCAGCTCTGGGAAACCACGATGGACCCCGAAAAAAGATTCCTTCTCCGGGTGTCCATCCTGGATGTTGTGGAGGCGGATAAGACATTCACCATTCTCATGGGGGATGAAGTCGAGCCTCGCAGGAATTTCATCGAGACAAACGCCCTGGAAACTCAAAATCTTGATGTGTAAAGAGATATCGTGAATAATCCCAATTCGACAAAAAAGGAAACGAAAACCAACAACATCTCTATCGTCAGTGTCGAAAAAGAGATGAAGAAGTCCTATCTGGATTATGCGATGAGCGTCATTATCGGGCGTGCCATCCCTGACATTAAGGATGGATTGAAGCCCGTTCATCGACGGAGTCTCTTTGCCATGCACGAAGCGGGAAACACGTGGAACAAGCCTTACAAAAAGTCTGCGCGGATCGTCGGTGATGTCATTGGAAAATATCATCCGCACGGCGATGTGGCTGTGTACGACACGATCGTGCGCATGGCCCAAGATTTTAGCCTTCGCTATCTCCTGGTAGATGGTCAGGGGAATTTTGGCTCCGTTGATGGCGACCCCCCTGCAGCCATGCGTTATACCGAGATCAGGATGAAAAAGTTTGCCCAGGAGCTCCTTGCAGACCTGGATAAAGACACTGTCAATTTTGTTCCCAACTATGATGAAAGCCTCAAGATGCCCGAGGTGCTCCCGGCTAAGATCCCAAATCTGCTCGTTAATGGGGGATCAGGCATTGCCGTTGGTATGGCGACGAACATCCCCCCTCACAATCTGGGAGAGATCGTAGATGCCATCATCCACTTGATCAAACATCCCAATGCAACATTAAAGAGGCTCATGCAGTTTGTCCCCGGACCGGATTTTCCCACTGGGGGGTATGTATTCGGGCTGGAAGGAATAAAGAGTGCATACGAAACAGGGAGGGGGATCATAAACCTACGAGCCAAAGCTGTGATCGAGCGGGGTGCCAATGGAGAGAGGGACCGTATCGTCATCACAGAGCTTCCCTACCAGGTGAACAAGGCCAAGCTTTTGGAAAACGTGGCATCCCTTGTGAACAGCAAAAAGATCGAAGGTATCGCTGATATCAGAGATGAGTCCGACAGGGAAGGGATGCGGGCCGTGATCGAAATCAAAAGAGGAGAATTTTCTGAAGTCATCCTTAACAATCTGTACAAACACACATCTCTCCAGACATCTTTTGGGATCATCCTGTTGGCGATCGTTGAGAAACAGCCCAAGGTGATGAACCTGATCGACATGATGCGGTATTTCATCTCACACCGCCAGGATGTTGTTCGCCGCCGGACGCGCTTCGAGTTGAAAAAGGCAGAACACCGAGCGCACATTCTCGAAGGATTGACCATCGCTCTAGACCATATGGATGAGATCATTACTCTCATCCGTGCATCCAAGACTGTGGACGAGGCGAGAAACGGATTGATCACTCGATTTCGTCTGTCAAGAATACAGGCTCAGGCCATCCTGGAGATGCAGTTACAGAAGCTGACTCGACTGGAACGGGAAAAGATCGTCCAGGAATACAAAGAGTTGAAGAAGCTCATCGCAAAGTTGAGAAAAATCCTAAAGAGCGAGCATCTGATCCTCGACATCATCGTGGATGAATTGAAGCAGATAAAATCGGATTACAACGATCCAAGACGAACAGAGATCATAGAGGAAAGCATTACGGAGATCTCCGTCGAAGACCTGATCAAGGAAGAAGATGTGGCCATCACCTATACATCCTCTGGATATATCAAACGGACGTCTTTGAGCAATTATAGGTTCCAGACGCGAGGGGGAAAAGGGAAAAGAGGGATCAGTATGAAAGCTGAGGATGTGGTTCAGGATCTCTTTATTTGTTCCACGCACAGCTACATGCTCATTTTTACCAATAAAGGTCGGCTCTACTGGCTGAAGGCTTTGTACATCCCAGATGTGGGCGTTGCGAGTCGAGGGAAGTCCATTCAAAACCTTGTTCAGCTCGATCCCAATGAACGAGTGAGTTCATTAGTGGCTGTCAAAAATTTTGCGGAAGATCTCTATGTGATGATGCTTTGTTCGAATGGACGGATCAAGAAAACTCGTCTCAGCGATTTCAAGAATATCCGGAAGGGAGGCATTCTTGCCATCACCCTGAATTCAAAAGTCGAACTGTTGGAGGCGAAACTCACGGATGGTATCAAAGAGATTATCATCGGCACAAAAATGGGCAAGGCCATCAAATTCAAAGAAAGAGAGATCCGGCCTATGGGGCGGCAGGCCGCGGGAGTGAAGGGGATCACGCTCACCCCGAAAGACCAGATCATCGGAATGCTGGTTATCGGAGAGAAAGAAAAGTATGCCTTCACAGCGAGCGAGAAGGGATACGGCAAAAAGACAGACACCAGCTTTTATTCCCTCCACCATAGGGGCGGTAAAGGGGTTATCAACCTGAAGACCAATAAAAAGATTGGGAAGGCCATCGGAATGGTTGGGATATCTGAAGAAGAGATTCTTTTGATCACCGAGATGGGGAAGGTCATTCGTTTTAAGGCCGAGAAACTCCGGCCCATAGGTAGGGCAACTCAGGGAGTCAGGATCATCAATCTTGGAAAAGGAGACAGGGTCGTCTCTATCGCCAAAGTCCAGGAATCTTAATTATCTTGCTTGACTTTAAGGAAGCAATCCTCATAAAATTTACCCAACTGTTTTGTAGGAGGCTGTTATGGTCGAAACTTTAAGTCAGCTTTTTCTCAATACGATTAAATCTTATCCGAAAGATGATCTGATGCTCTACAAAAAGGACGGGAGTTACACGCCTATTTCAACTGACGAATTCGGAAAAGATGTGAAACACTTCGCCCTCGGCTTGAGAGAACTGGGCTATGAAGCCGGGGATAAACTGATCATCCTCTCTGAGAACAGGCCTGAATGGGTGATGACGGATTTGGCGAGCTTGTGTCTGGGTGGAATATCCGTTCCGATCTATACATCGCTAGTTCCAGAACAGATTCAATACATCATCGATAACTCTGACGCAAAGGTGGTTGTGTTTTCCGACGAGGAAATGTGGGAAAAGATCAAGGCCATCCAATCAGAACTTGCAAAAGTGGAGCACTATATCACATGTCAAGCTGATGGGCCTGAAGGCACTTGGACTTTTGCGGATGTTCAGAAGCGGGGAGAGAAGCTCGCGGAGGATCAACCCGATCTTTTTGAGGAGCTTGCACTCAAAGTGAAACCTGATGATGTCGCCTCGATCATCTATACATCCGGGACAACAGGTGTGCCCAAGGGTGTTATGTTGAAACACAGCAATTTTGTGAGCAATGTTCAAGCAGTTTTAAAGGTCATCGAATTCACCCATAAAGATACAGTTCTTTCATTTTTGCCGTTGTCCCATGTCCTGGAGCGGATGGTCACCTTTGCTTATCTCTCCAAAGGATGTTCCATAGGCTACGCAGAGAGTATTGAAACGGTTGCAGAAAATTTACTGGAGATACGTCCGCATATCATGGTCAGTGTGCCTCGAGTATTCGAAAAGATATACGCCAAGGTCATGGATAATGTTCTCGCCAGCTCTTCATTGAAGCGGAAGATCTTTTTCTGGGCGGCCAAAATTGGGCGTGAGTATGGGAAAAACAAACTGCTCAATCAGCCAGTATCTGGATTTCTTCAGTTCAAAAAGAAAATTGCACACAAGCTTGTCTTTTCTAAAATAATCGAAAAAACCGGAGGCAGGGTCCGTTTCTTTGTTTCTGGAGGGGCACCTCTTTCCAAAGATATTGCCGAATTTTTCTACGCGATGGGCCTGATCATTCTGGAAGGATATGGATTGACAGAAACTTCTCCAGTCATTGCAGTGAACACTCTTGAAGACATAAAATTCGGAAGTGTAGGAAAGATCATGCCTGGAGTGGAGGTGAAAATCGCCGAAGATGGAGAGATTCTGACTAAAGGTCCCCATGTCATGAAGGGGTATTACAAAATGGAGGCTGCAACACAAGAGGTTATTAAAGACGGCTGGTTTTACACTGAAGACGTGGGGTATTTGGATGATGAGGGATTTTTAACGATCACGGACAGGAAGAAAGATATCATAGTGACGGCAGGAGGAAAGAATGTGGCTCCTCAGCCCATAGAGAATATTTTGAAAACGAATCCTTACATCTCCAGTGCAGTTATCATCGGAGACAAGCGGAAGTTTATCTCTGCACTCATTGTGCCGAATTTTGAGAAATTGGAGGAGTATGCGAACGCCAACAACATCAGCTACAGCGATTATGGTGATCTGGTCAAGAATGATATGGTAGTGAATTTTATCGAGTCCGAGATCAACAGGGCTACGCCGGGATTGGCATCCTACGAAAAGGTGAAGAAAGTGGCCCTTCTGGATAGAGAATTTGAGATCGAAAAGGGGGAGATCACGCCGACCCTCAAAGTCAAAAGAAACATCATCGAGCAGAAGTATAGGGGTATTATCGACAACATCTACCAAGAATAGGGATAATCCTGAGAAGAGTATAAATCTAGAGAGATTTTTTCTTGATATAGAGGATCCGGCCACAGTTTTCACAGAGAATGATCTGGGTTTCGGCTTTCAGCTCATTCAACACCTGCGGTCGAATACGGATTTGGCACATCGAACAAAAATCATCAGTTACGGGTGATAACGAAATTCCATTTTTTGTCTTGAATATCTCCAAATAAAGCTTGGACTGTTCTTTCGGGATCAACGGGATGAGAGCCTCTTTTTTTAGTGTGAGTTCTTTGTGTTTTTCTTCTAATTCCTTCTTTTTAAGGATAAGAGCTTCTTTATCTTTACTGAGCTTTTCTTTAGCTTCATTTGCTTTTGACTCTGCTTTCTGAATCTCCTCACCTATGTCATCGGCATTGAGCATCTCGCTGATGATCTCTTCTTCCTTTTGATCGATCTTGGATTGTGCTTCTTCGATCTCTTTCAGGAGTGCCCTGTACTCTTTATTTGTTTTGACTCCGCCTAATTGATGTTTGTATTTATCAATATACGCTTTGATATCTTGGATGTCCGATTCGAGCGTGCGCCTTTTTTTCTGGTTTTGGGCGAGCTTGTCTTGGGCTTGAGTGACGGCTTGGAATTGAGTTTCGATATTGATATCGATGTCTTTCAGTTGGAGTGGGATCTTCTCAAGGATAAGAGTGGTTTGTTTTATTTCTTCATCTAGATTTTGGAGGTTGGTCAGTTTGTTAAAGTCAATGTCCACATCTTTTCCTCTGGTAAAAGTGGGCCTACCAGGATTCGAACCTGGGACTAACCGGTTATGAGCCGGTGGCTCTACCGCTGAGCTATAGGCCCTACATTTTTTATAGCAAATATCAAATATCAAGTCAATTTATAGAGATTTTATTTATCCTGGATTATTCACGAGTCAAGATTGCTGCAGCGG
>JAGLRY010000364.1 GCA_023135995.1 Candidatus Aminicenantota bacterium
CCTGCCCGATTGATGGTTCCCGTTTTTGGGTGTCTTCTCTGAGGAATGCTAGGATTCTAGTGATTCCGAATGCGGGTCATATGCCCTTTGTTGAGGATCCTGACTTGTTCTATTCTGCGGTCGATACGTTTCTTAAAGGGGAATGGCCTGACCGTGCTGAAGTCGTTGGTGTTCCTGTGAAGGGGTGATACTGGGTAGGCAATATCACCCCCTAAATTCACCCCAAAAGAGGATTGACCCCCTAAGACCCCTGGCATAGATTATTATTGCAAGAGAACGTTTTGCACGTTTAAAAAGGAAGCAGAGTTATCTTGGATTTAAGGCAGGGTTAATAGGTTGCCAATGGAAATGGAAGTCAAAAAGCCAAGAATTATCGCTATCGCCAATCAAAAAGGGGGAGTAGGGAAAACCACCACAGCCATCAATTTGAGTGCTGCTCTAACTCGGCTGGACAAACAAGTCTTGCTCATCGATATCGATCCCGGCTCTCATGCCACCTACGGGCTCGGCATTCTTGCCCACAAGCTGGAAAAGACAGTCTACAATGTGCTCAAGGGCGAGGCAACAGTCGAAGATACTATCATCGAGATCTTGATCGAGGATAAGAGCATGGATTTTCTGCCATCCTCACTCGAACTTGCCGAAGCGGAAATGATCCTTTTCAACACACCAGGCCGCGAGTTCCTTCTCTCCAACGCCCTCTCCAGTATCACCAAGTACGATTTCATCTTCATCGATTGTCCCCCCTCTCTGGGCTTGATGACTCTCAATGCGCTGGTTGCAGCCAGGGAAGTTTTTATCCCCCTCCAGGCGGAATTCCTGGCCTTACAGGGGCTCAGCAAGCTTTTGGACTCGATCGCGATCATCAAGGAACGCCTGAATCCTGCGCTCGAACTCATGGGAGTCGTAGCCACCAGATTTGATGGACGGAGGATCCTCAATCGCGAAGTCGTCGAAAAGATCAGATCCTATTTTGGTGAGAAGGCCTACAACCTGCCCATCCGTGAGAACATCTCCTTGGCTGAAAGCCCTTCTCATGGCTTGACGATCTTTGAGTATTCTCCTTCCTCCTACGGCGCAACGGACTATTTAGCTCTTGCGGAAGATATTTTAGAGAGGACGTGAATATGTGCGCATCAAAAAGACTGGGGGATTTGGATCCTTTTTCTTGGATCAGGGACACAAGGGAAGACATCTTGGTCGAACGTGTCTTGAATGCCACTTCATCCCGTATCGGCACTGACTCAAAAATGGCGGCAACCGGCGAGCCCTTTGTGCAAACACAGGCAGATAAGCCGGTCGAGATAACGATCGCGATCAACTATGTCCAGGGCGAAAGAGTCATCACTGTCGAGATTTTCAAAGAGGGAAGTCCCCCCGCAAAGATCAACTTCAAAACGTAGAGGTCACCCCCCTAACCGAAAATATCACCTCAAAATCCATCTCTAGAGGTAATTGTCTAACCTTTTGATATTTGACATCATTTTCGTACTTTCTGAGAGAATACGTAAAAGAATTACGTGTTTTCGCGAACGAATGGAGCTGTAACCTGTGATTTGAGTTTGAGAATGAATAGAACAGACACGAATAGACGTATCGCCACCGACACTGCCAAATCCCCACCGGCGAAAGCGCAAAAGGCCAAAAAGTCCGTGCGTGCGACTAGCCCCACCCAAATGCCTCCCGAGGTGGGCAATGGCTACCTCGATCAGTTGTTTGAGAACGCCCAAGAAGCCATTGTCATGACAGACAAGCAAGGGCGCGTGCTGCGAGTCAACAGTGAATTCGAAAGACTTTTTGGATTTTCTCGAGACGAAATGACCGGAAAACTGGTTGACCCTCTGATCGTGCCCAAAGGCCATTATAACGAGGCCTCTTCCTTAACCAAGCGGGCAGCCAAGGGCGAGCAAGTTGTTATGGATACAGAGCGCCGCCGCAAAGACGGGTCTCTTATCGATGTCTCTGTTCTCGCCTCTCCCATTCGTGTCAACGGCACCATCTCTGCCGCATTTGCCATCTACAGAGATATCACAGAGCACAAAAAGGCGGAACGAGCCCTCAATCACAGAATCGAGTTTAATAAACTTGTCTCATCCATCTCTTCCCGATATGTGATGAACTGCGATTTTGATGAAGCCACAGACTTCGCTCTCCGTGAGATCGGAAAATTTACAGAAGTCGACAGAGTGGTAGTTTTCCTTCTCAGAGAAAATGAGCCAGTGTTCGACATCACCAACGAGTGGTGCAAAAAAGGCGTTCCCTCCAGAAAAGCAGATCCTCAGGGCACTCCTGTGGAAAAACTTCCATGGTGGATGAAACAAATCCGCAAAAAAAAGTACGTCCTGGTCAGGGATGCGACCCGACTGCCAAGGGAAGCCATGTCGGAAA
>JAGLRY010000365.1 GCA_023135995.1 Candidatus Aminicenantota bacterium
GCTCTTAAGTTTTTGCCTCATGAACTGACCATGGATAAAGAGGCAAAAGAGAGATTTATCCTCGAAGCCCAGACAGCAGCTGCTCACTCTCACCCCAATATCTGCACGATCCATGAGATCAACCAAGAGGAAGGCAAATCCTTCATTGCCATGGAATTCGTTGAGGGACAAAACCTAAGAGACAAAATAGATAAGGGTCCTGTGCCGGTTGACGAGGTTCTAGACATATCAATACAGGTCGCCTATGGATTGGATGAAGCCCACAAAAAGGGGATAGTCCACAGGGATATCAAAAGCGCCAATATAATGGTAACAGAGAAAGGGCAGGCCAAGGTCATGGATTTTGGGCTGGCCAAAGTCAAGGGAGCCAAGCTGCTGACTCGAGAGGGAACTACATTGGGCACAGTAGCATACATGTCACCCGAGCAGGCACGCGGGGAGGATGTCGACCAACGCACAGACATCTGGTCCTTGGGAGTCGTTCTCTATGAATTGTTGAGCAGTCAGTTACCGTTCGCAGGAGATAGGGAAGCGTCCATTCTCTATTCTGTGGTGCATGAAGAGCCCAAGTCTTTAAAAGCCCTTAAATCCGATATCCCTTCCGAGTTCCAAAAAATCATAAACCGTGCCCTGGCGAAAAAACCTGAAGACCGATATTCGTCCGTTGCAGCAATGCTGAAAGATCTGAAGGAATATCAGGACACATTGCGAGCAGAGGAGATGGGAGCACTTAACCTTCGCACACTCCTTCGTCGCATTCGTAAACCACAGATCGCCATCCCTGCAGTGAGTGCTATCCTTATTATAATCTTTGCTGCTATCTGGTTCTTCAATCGTCAGGCAAAGGTCCGCTGGGCAAGGGAAGAGGTCCTTCCGGAGGTCGAGCGACGTATGGAAACAAGTTGGCGGGACTTCACCGATGTTTACAAACTCGCAGTGGTGGCGGAAAAATACATCCCGAATGACCCTAAACTTTCTGAGCTTATGTCAAAATGCTCTTTGAAAATTTCCATCAAGACTGAGCCTCCTGATGCAGATGTATATTTTAAAGAATATAAAACTCCTGAGAGCGACTGGGAATATCTGGGTGTTTCTCCTATTGAAAACATCAGATTGCCTGTAGGGATCTTCAGATGGAAAATAGAAAAAAAAGGCTATGAGACAGTTTTTGCGGCATCTACGACATGGGATTTAGATATCGTGGGGAAAGATCTCATAATTCCATGTGACTTCACGAGAGTGTTAGATAAGGTCGAAGAAATTCCACCAGGAATGGTGCGAGTCCAAGGCGCTGAAACACCACTTGGGGAATTGGGGGATTTCTATATAGATAAGTATGAAGTCACGAATAAACAATACAAAGAATTCATAACCAGCGGTGAATACAGAAACAGGGAACACTGGAAACATGAATTTATCAAGAATGGAAAGGGCTTGACGTGGGAAAAAGCCATGGCCGAATTCCTTGATCAAACAGAGAGGCCTGGCCCATCAACATGGCAGGCAGGAGATTATCCCAGGGGATTGGATGATCAACCGGTCTCAGGCATCAGTTGGTATGAAGCAGCAGCGTATGCAGAATTTGTGGGAAAAACTCTGCCGACAGGACATCATTGGGGTATGGCCAGGGGTGAATATACTCCTTTGATCAGATGGCCCCAACTTGGGGGTTATGCTGTTTTTGCCCCCTTCAGTAATTTTAAGGGCGAAGGCCCAGCTCCGGTTGGGAGTCTTCCAGGCATAACTTCCTTCGGAGCTTATGATATGGCCGGGAATGTGCGGGAATGGTGCTGGAACGAAGCCCAGAAAGGAAGATTAATCAGGGGCGGCGCCTGGAACGATAACACCTATATGTTTGATAATTGGAGTCAAGCTCCTCCCTTTGATCGTTCTTCTAAAAATGGGTTTCGATGTGCCCTGTATCTTAATCCTGAGAATATCCCCGAATCAGCGTTTAGAATTGGAAAAGCGAATGTGGGATACTTTGGTGAATCGAGAGACTTTTACAAAGGAAAACCAGTTGAAGATTCTATTTTCGATGTTTACAAAGAGCAGTTCTCTTACGACAAGACCGATCTGAACGCACGTGTAGAGTCGAGGGACGAAAGCGCTGAAAATTGGATTCAAGAGAAGATAACCTTTGATGCGGCCTATGGCGGCGAGCGGATCATTGCCCATCTTTTTCTTCCTAAAAATGCAGCCCCCCCCTACCAGACAGTCATTTATTTCCCCGGAAGTGCGTCTATATTTCAAAGTTCGAGCGAAGACCTTACAAACTATTATGAATTTCCGATTTTCCTTTCTTTTCTAGTGAAAAACGGCCGGGCTGTCCTCTATCCTGTCTATAAGGGCACATTCGAACGCAGAGATGATGCATTGGCTCTAATCCATAACGGAGACAATTCCCATCTATATACTGAATATTTAATCCAATTGGTAAAAGATTTCAAAAGGTGCATCGACTATTTGGAGACCCGTCTGGATATTGACGGTCAAAAGCTTGCCTTTCAAGGAATGAGTTGGGGAGCCATACTCGGAGTGATCATCCCGGCCGTAGAGGAACGTCTCCAAGCAATCGTTTTATTGGGAGGAGGCCTTACAGGAGTTGGACGTCCTGAAGCCAATCAAATGAATTATGTTACCCGCGTGAAAACTCCAATCTTGATGTTAAACGGCAAATACGACACGTTTTTCCCCTATGAGACATCCATAAAACCTATGTTTGACCTTTTAGGAACTCCGGATGAACACAAGGAACTGAAGTTATATGAAACCGACCATATTCCTCCTATGAATGATTTTATCAAGGAAACCCTGGCCTGGCTCGACCGCTACCTAGGCCCGGTTAGATAAGTAAAATAAGTAATGGAAAATAGTATGAGACAAACCCTTAAGCCAAAGCCATTGTGCATTACGAGAAATTCCTCGACCT
>JAGLRY010000366.1 GCA_023135995.1 Candidatus Aminicenantota bacterium
GTGCAATTAAAAATCTTAGGTCGCCCTGTCCTGTCGCTGCGGACTTCTCCCCGCAAATAACAGGTAGGCGGAGAGTCAAAGGTCAAGCATTTCGTCTCCCCCACACCCTCCAGGAGTCCTGTCTCATCCTCAAAGAGAAAAAAGTATTTTTGACCGCTGTTCACACCTTTGCGCCGTGCATCCACGACCCTGAGAACGAGATCCACGGTGTGGCCCACATAGTCCTTCACATTCTCGACCCGAAGGGCCGGCCTCTTTCCCTTGAAGAGAGACAAAGAATCTCCCTCGGGATCGAACCCGAGCGATTCGATGAGCATCCGCTCCTTCTGTTTTTGATCCAGGTCCATGACCTCTCCCATACCTTCGATCCCTCTGAAATAGCGGAGGATCTGCTGGGTTCTCCGCGGTTCGAGGGAATCGAAGACTCCCGCCTTGATAAGGGTGAAAAGCTCGGCCTTGGTGAGAGACACGCGGAAAAGGAAATCCTCGATGGAGACGTAGCTCCCTTTTTCCCTCTCTGTGATGATTTTTTTTGCCGTCTTCAGCGCCAGCCCCTTGATGGACATCAGACCGACACGGATACTCTTTCCCTCCACCTCGAACTGGAAATCACTCCTGTTCACATCCGGTCCCAACACCCTGATCCCTTGTCTTTTGGCCTCCTCGATGTACTCCGCCAGACTATAGTAACCACCTCCAGCATTGAGCACCGAAGTGAGATAGGGAACGGGGTAATGGGCCTTCAAATAAACGGCCTGGTAGGCCATGTGGGCATAGGAGGCGCTGTGGGCTTTGTTGAAGGAATAGGAGGAGAACTCCTTCATCACTTTCCACAATTTCTTGATCTCTGCCGTGGTGTATCCTCGCTCCCCAGTTTCTCTGAAAAACTGTGCCTTCATCGGCGGGTCCGGGATCTTCTTCTTGAGGCTTCGGCGGAGAAGGTCTCCTCCCTCGGGAGGCATCCCCGCCACTCGCTCGGCAACCTGCATCACCTGCTCTTCATAGAGGAGGAGTCCTCCGGTTTCGGGAAGGATCTTTGCCATGAAAGGATCACGAAAGACAGGCCTTCCCTCGCGGTTTCGAAGAAGTGCTTCTTTCATGCCGCTCTCGGTCGGACCGGGACGGATGAGAGCCAGGGCTTGCGTCAACTCGTGAACATTCTCCGGCTTCATGCGGCGGAGAAGGTTCATCATGGCAGGGCTTTCCACCTGGAAACAGCCGATGGTCTCGGCGTCCCTCAAAAGGCTGAAGGTCTTCCTGTCCCGGGGCGGAATGCTCTTGATTTTCAGTATCTTTTTGGTTGCGGAGACAGCCGCCAATCCCCGGACAGAGAGAAGGTCGAGCTTGATAAGTTTAAGGTCCTCCACAGCATCACGGTCGAAGTGAGACATGACATAACCCTTTGCCGATTCTGCCAGCGGAAGATAGCGGTCTACAGGTGACGGTGTCAGGATGACCCCTCCCACATGGAGGGAATTCTCACAGTAGATCGAAGTCAGGTCAGAAGCAGCCTTCCATATCTCCATGGTGCCGGGTGGGGGCTTGTCCTTCTTCAGAAAATCAGGTTCGGCAAAAAAGGGAGCTCTTTGGCTCAAGGACCGGGATTCTGCAGGCGGAAGCCCAAAAGCGCGGGCTGTCTCGTAAAGGGCCGAACGGGCACGGTAGTTCTTCAGACTGCAGACAAAGGCAGCTCCTGTCTGTCCTTTACCGTATTTTTCCAGGACATAGGACAGAACCTCATCCCTTTTTCTGGAGTCAAAATCGAGGTCGAAATCAGGAGGGTTATTTCGTCCCTTGTTGAGGAATCTTTCGAAGTAGAGGTCAAACTCGATCGGACTGACTCGAGAGATTCCGAGGAGATAGGCCAGAAAAGAAGATGCCCCCGAGCCCTTGAGGTTGTGGAGGATCTCGCGGTGCCTTGCAAACTCCACAACATCATGGACAACCAAAAAATAGGGTGCAAAACCGGATTGTTCCACCACATCGAGCTCTCTCCACGCTCTCTGCCTCTCCCTCCAGCTCAAGTTCTTCATGGTTCGTAACCTGTCCATCACCACATTCCGCAGAGTTGTGGGAAAAAGGTCTTCGGGAAGTGAGGGGACGATACCTTCGAAGGAAAACTGACATTTCTCCGCCACCTCAGCGGTCTTTGTGAAAAAAGCTTTGGCCCTCGAGCCAAATTTCTTCAAGGCCAGGGCCTCCTGATCCGGACCGAAAAACTTCATCCTGTGTTTCAACCGTTCCCTTTCTGGAGGAAAAGGGATCTTTTTCTGGATCGAGTGGAGGAGGATGAGCCTCTCGGGATTTTTTATGAATTTCAGAGGGTTGGCCCAGACAGAAGGCACATTGTGCTGGGACGCCCAGGAGAGGGCCTTCTCGAAGTTAAAAAAATCACCGCCAAGGTAGAAATCCTCGCCGGCAAAATCTGCTAAGTTTTCCGGAAACGCCTCCTCTCCGGATCGCGGGATCAACACCACAACCAACCCCTCTGCTGTTTTCAGTTTTTTCCGGTTGAGAATCTCCATCAGGTTCCAGTAGCCCTCTCTGTTCTTGACAAGGAAGAGGAATGTTCTTCCCTGAAGGTCTATCTCGCAGCCAAAGATGGGGTGAAACCCACACTCCAGAGTTTTCCTCTTCCACTTCCCCCAGCCGTAAATATTCTCTCTGTCACTCAGGGCCAAGGAAGGACAATTTCTCTGGGAAGCCCAGGAGGCCAACTCCTGCAGAGTCGCCCCTCCCTTTCCTTTGCTGTAAACCGAATGGACTCTCAGCGGAATGAACATTTTTATCTATCTGATCACGATGTCATTCAAGCTCGGCAACATCCGACAACTTTTTTCACGAAAATGGAGAGGCATCATTCAAACTCCAGTAGAAAAACTCAGAAGATGGAATACAGAATCCTGTATTCACTGGTTACGTTTATTTAGTGAGTGAGGCAGTTTTGAGGACAAAGCCCCGGTCCTTTTCAAAACGGTATACACTCTCCAGCATCTTCTCCCGTACCGTGAGCAGGGCCCCAAACCCGTGTTTTTCTCGCACCTGGTCCACGGCAACCCCCAGTCTTTCCCGGCGCTTGGAGTAAGGCTCAAACAGAGAAAGAGGCCTGGCTCTGACCAGGTCGGAGACCTTCACTCCGACCAAACGCAGGGACAGGCGTGATCCAGAGAACAACGGGAGGAAGAGTTCCCGGGCAACCCTAAAAATCTCCCCCATGTCCTGGAGAGGAGAAAGGAGGAGTCTCCGGCGGACTTCGGTCCGGAAGTCGGAGTATCTGACTTTGACTTCAACGATATGGGCAAAAAGACGTCCCTTCCGCAGAGGAAGGGTCAACCTGTCACAGAGGTAGGCCAGATGCGCCAGAAGAAGGCGCCGGTTCCAGAGGTCCTCCAGAAAAGTCGTCTCTCGAGAGACAGACTTGGGGATGGAGGCTGTCATGAGGGGACGACTGTCCATCCCTCTGGATTGGAGGTAGAGCTCTTCCCCGTTCAGCCCAAAGAGTGACCGCAGGGTGGCTCTCGGCAAACCCCACAGGTCTCCGATCTTTTGGATGTTGAGCATCCGGAGGATGACCTGGGCTTTGGGCCCTATCCCGGGCAGAGACTCGATCCCCAGGTCTTTTAAGAATTCCTCCTCATACCCGGGCTCGACTTCGACCAGCCCTCCCGGTTTTGCCTTGTTGGTGGCCAGTTTGGCCAAAAGCTTGCTCGGGGCCATTCCCGCAGAGACAACAAGCCCCAGCTCTTTCTCGACCTGGTGCTTCATCTCCCGGGCCACCCGGGAGAAAGAGGAATACAGCGGACGGCAGCGCGTCAGCTCCACGTAGGCTTCGTCCAGCGAAGCCTCCTCAACATCCGGTGTGTAGCGGGAAAGAACATCGAAAAATTTTTTGGAAAACGCACTGTAGATCTGGTAGTTTCCCCTGACAAAGACCCCATCAGGACAGAGCTCATAAGCCTTCCGGAGTGGCATTCCGGAATGAACCCCATACTTTCGCGCCTCATAAGAAGCCGTAGAAGCCACTCCCCTCTCATGGGGAAGTCCCCCCACTATGACAGGTTTCCCTTTGAGAAAAGGGTTGAGGAGCTCTTCCACAGCCGCAAAAAAAGCATCGATATCGATGTGGACAATGCATCTTCTTTTCATCTTTTTGCGTTTTCCTTTTCACATTTCACGAAAATTAGTATTTCCGCAAGACGCCGATAACCCTTCCCAAGACCCGGAGTTCCTTGACTCTGATCGGTTCAAACTCCGGATTTTCTGGGACGAGGAAAACACTCTCGTTCTCGATCCTCAGCCTTTTCAGAGTGACAGAGTCGTCATCCAGAAAGGCCACGACCATCTCGCCAGAGCTGGCAGAGTTCGTTCTCTCGACAAGCACCCGGTCTCCGTCATCGATGTAGGCATCCACCATGCTCTTGCCATCCACCTGGATGCAGAAGATATTGCCCCTCTTCCGGCCCACCATCCAGTCCGGAACATCCACCGCCTCCCCCGAAAGGTCAAAGGACTCTCTCGGATAACCGGCAGGCACTAACCCCACCAGAGGCACCTTGACTTGCGCCCCCACAGAAGAAGGAAAACCTTGAAGGCTGATCTCCCCTCTATCTCGCGTCAAATACCCTTTCTTTTCCAGGCTCAGGATGTGCTTGAAAACGGCTGAGGGATTGGCGATGTTTAACAGCTCTCCCAACTGGCGTATCGTGGGAGAATAGCCATACGCAAGAACAAAATCTTCGATGGTCTTTAAGACCTTCTCTTGTTTTTCCGTCAGCTTTTTCCGTATTCTGTTTACCATTTTGTTCACCTGTTATAAAATACGCACTCTGTTCCCCTTTGTCAAGCCTTTTTTTGTTTTGAGTGGAAACATCTCCAACTCCGTGATGGCGTGAATATTCATTAAAGGACGGAGGGGAAGAAATCTCTATAAGGAGTACTTGGTATGCCCGGATAGATCGAACCTTCGGCCTTCTGATTCGTAGTCAGATGGTCTACCCCATGAGGAAA
>JAGLRY010000367.1 GCA_023135995.1 Candidatus Aminicenantota bacterium
TAAAGTTTCCAGCCTCCGGCAACGATCAAATTCGTTCCGGTCACAAAGCCGGCATCTTCGGAGACTAAAAACAGGACCGCGCTGGAGACATCGGCATATTTTCCGAGCCTGCCTGCAGGGACATGGTCATCCTTGGGAAACACACCTCCCTCCATAAGGCCTGGGGAAACCATGTTCACCGTGATTCCCACAGGTGCTTCGGTGTGGGCAACTGTCCTTGTCAGCAGCAAAAGCCCTGTTTTTGCGATCGCATAAGGAGTTATGATCGTGAAGGCTGTCAGTTGCTCGACACGGCTGTATCCGAGATTCACAATCCTTCCCCACTGCCTTCTCCGCATTCCCGGAAGGGTCGCTTTCATGCAAAAAAGCGCACTCAAGAGATTGTTGCGATAGACACTTTCCCACTCTTTGGTCGTCACTTTTTTCCAGGGTCTGACCAGGATGGGGCCGAAATTATTGATCAGGATATCCAGGCGCCCGAATCTATCCTGCACTCTCTGGATCAAGAGAGCCGCACTTTTTTCACTGGATAGATCCGCACGAAAGGCGGCAGATCGTTTTCCCTTTTGTCTGATCGTTTCGACAACACCTAATGCAGCTTCTCTGCGGCTGAAGTAATGAACAGCAACGCCACCGACGGTCTCTGCGAGCCTGAGGGCGATATCTCCACCGATCCCCCGGCTGCTTCCTGTGACCAGTGCGATTTTATCTTCCATTCGATGTGTTTTCCCATCATACACTTAGGAATTAATTTAAGTCAATTTCATCTGCTTATCTTCGGCATCATCATGCGAAAAGAGCATTGGAAGATGAATGAAGAGTTGACATCCCACTCAAAGCAAGATATAAAATCCCCTTATACAAATCTAAAATTTCCTGTCTAGGAGGCATAGGAATGGCAAAAGAAATGAAAAAGATCATGGTCACCGGAGCCGTAGGTCAGATCGGTTCAGAACTCACAATGGCCTTAAGAGAAAAACATGGCAATGACAATGTGCTCGCCACAGGACACAGGACCCAACCCAGCCCAAAACTTCGCGATTCAGGCCCTTTTGAATTCATCAATGTCACAAAAAAAGAGACCATCGATGAAGTGGTAAAAAAACACAACATCGACACGATCTATCACATGTCAGCTATCCTCTCTGCGGTTGGGGAGAAGAATCCCAAGCTTGCCTGGGATGTCAACATGAACGGCACGTACAACATTCTTGAAATTGCTCTGGAATATGACATGACCAGAATCTTTATACCCAGTTCAATAGCCGCATTCGGCCCTGAAACTCCGCTGGACAATACGCCTCAGGAGACGATCTTAAGGCCAAAAACGATGTATGGGGTCACCAAGGTAGCCGGCGAGCTCCTCTGTGATTATTATGTCAAGCGTTTTGACCTGGATGTACGTGGCTGTCGATATCCAGGCATCATCAGCTATGAAACACTCCCAGGTGGAGGCACAACAGACTATGCCGTTGCCATCTATTTTGAAGCTGTCAAAAATAAAAAATACACCTGTTTTGTCAGGGAAGACACGATGTTGCCCATGATGTACATGCCCGATTGTCTGAAAGCATCTTTTGATCTTATGGAGGCTGACTTTTCCAAGCTCAAGCACTACTCGGATTTCAACCTTACTGCTATGAGTTTTACTGCTGGTGAATTGGCTGCAGAGATCAAAAAACATATCCCTGAGTTCACATGCACCTATGAGCCCGATTTCCGCCAAGCCATCGCCGACTCGTGGCCCAATTCCATCGACGACTCCGCCGCTCGTGAAGAATGGGGGTGGGAACCCAGTTATGATCTCGCTGCAATGACGGAAGACATGCTGAGAGTTCTGTCCCAAAGACACGCCGAAGGCAATCTCAACTATTAAATGGTGTCCTTCATAAATGGAGGCAGCGCAAACGCTGCCTGGTGAATGTCCCGATTATAACACTTGAGCCCGGGCGGAGGATCTCTCTGAAGAACCAGAGGATCGACGTTATCGGAGAGAAAAGCATAACACCAGCTTCCTCCCGGATAGGAAGGGGCGGGCCCCACGTAAAACCGGACTGTTTTAAAGATCTCTTTGAAGGTGGCTGAACATTCCCTGATGAATTCAAGATGATAAAGGGGAGACCCGATCTGTGCGACGACCACGGCCTCCTCGTTGAGACGTTTTTTCGCTGTCTCATAGAAGTCTCGCCGATGCAGGGCTACAGAGGGCCCTATAGGTTCAGAAGAATCCACAAAGATAATATCGAATGTCCTCTCTATCTCCCTTAAAAACTCCAGACCGTCCGCAATGACGAGGTCGACCCTTTTGTCTTTGAGGCAGGGGGAGAGCCACGGAAAATATTCTTTTCCGACCTCGATGACCTGAGCATCGATCTCCACATGACAGACTGACTCAACGGGATAGCGAAGGATCTCTTTGAGGGCTCCTCCATCGCCTCCACCGATCACCAGTATGTTTTGAGGGGAAGAATGGGTTGTACATGCAGGATGAACAAGCATTTCATGGTAGAAGAATTCGTCTTTCTCAGTCGTCTGGATAAGTCCATCCAACAGGAGGACTTTTCCGAATGACTCATTTACGAAAACTTCTATCTTCTGATAGGAGGATTGCTTTCTGTAGAGAACCGAGTCTACTGTGAAAAAGAGTCCCACAGAAGAAGCGTGATACTCCCGAATCTCCTTGGTATCCGTATCTTTATCTTTTGCTCTTCCTGTCATTATTCCCAAATAAACGGCTCTCGGTCAGTCAGCACTCTCCCCTTCTCTTGATCTTTGACAAGATAGCCGGGCAATGCAAAAAATCCTTTGTGAAGTCCGTCATGATAAAATTTCAATCCTTTAATCCTCCTCGAGTCGGTCCTTTCCTTTAAATCGTTCTTTTCCAGATCAAGAGGGTCCTCTTTTTTGGATGCAACAACAAATCCCCAAGGACCGCCGAATGAAAACACAAAAGTCCAATATGGCCTGACTATGGGAAAAACACTGCCCAAAGTTTTTGCACAAGAAGTGAAAAATTCATGGTAGGTGGGGTCCGTGCTTCCCGCTTGCATGACAAACACTCCATTATCATAAAGTATTTTGTTGATTTTTTCGTAAAACTCCTTAGTGAACAGGTAAACTGAAGGGCTTTCCTCCAGGGGCTCTGTCAAATCTGAGATAATGACATCAAATTTGTCTTGAGTCTCTTCAACGAACTGACGCGCATCTCCGATAACAAGACGAGTTCGTGTATCCTCATAGGCTCCATCAGACCATTCTGGAAGGTGTTTTCTGCAGATCCCCACAAGTTCTTCATCGATGTCCACCATCGTGATGCTCTCAACCGTGGAATGTCTGTAAACTTCTCGCAGAGTGGCCCCCTCTCCCCCACCGAGAACGAGTATCCTCTGCGGTTTCGGGTGGGTCATCATGGCTGGATGAACGAGGGATTCATGGTAGACATACTCATCAACCTGAGCGGATTGTATTTTTCGGTCTAAGAAGAGGACCTTCCCAAAAAGGGCATTGGAGAAGCATTGGACATACTGGTATTTTGTCCTGCCTTTAAAAAAGATCTTTTCCACCTTGAATTTTCGCACATAATCTTCTGTGAAGACCTCGGTATAAAACAATCCCTCATCCGTCATGGCCTCAATTATACCAGTATACCCTTTGAACAGTAAATGGCAAACTCGGGGCTATAAAAATATAGACCCGCCATCAAAATTTTGATATAGTCTACATCCTTAATTCTTCATAAAAAAGGAGGAAAACCATGTACGGCAAAACTAAAGACGCTTTAACGAACGAAATCCAATCCATTCGTGATGCAGGTCTTTACAAAAGCGAAAGGATTATAATGACTCCCCAAGGAGCAGAGATCGAAGTCAAGGGCGGAAAACCTGTCCTGAATTTCTGTGCCAACAATTACTTGGGACTCTCCAGTCATCCAAAAGTCATCGAAGCGGCACATAAGACTTTAGACGAATGGGGATACGGGATGAGTTCTGTTCGCTTTATCTGCGGCACACAAGACATCCATAAAATCCTTGAAGAGAAGATTTCTAATTTTCTCCAGACGGAAGACACGATCCTCTATGCAGCCTGTTTTGATGCCAATGGTGGCGTTTTTGAACCTCTTCTTGGGGCTGAGGATGCCATTATCACAGACCAGTTGAATCATGCATCCATCATCGATGGCATTCGCCTCTGTAAAGCTCAGAGATACATCTATAAGCACGCAGATATGCAAGATCTCGAAGAGAAACTCAAAGAGGCCCAGGACCAAAGATACCGGCTGGTTGCCACGGATGGTGTTTTTTCGATGAATGGCAACATTGCCAAGCTGGATGAGATCTGCGACCTCGCAGAAAAATACGACGCCCTGGTCATGATCGATGACGCCCACT
>JAGLRY010000368.1 GCA_023135995.1 Candidatus Aminicenantota bacterium
CTGTTGTAAAATCGGGGGAAGTTGCCTTTTACTTCTTCCGAAAAACGAGTTCCTTCTTGTCTGTCGCATCCACAACAACTGTGTCGCCTTCGGCATATTCCCCTTCCAGTATGTTAAGCGCCAAAGGATTCTCCACATCACGTTGGAGCACTCGTTTAAGGGACCTGGCTCCATAAACTGGGTCAAATCCCCTCTCGGCCAGCACCGACTTGGCCTCTTTCTCGACATCGAGGCCGATTCCTCTTTCCGCCAGACGTTTCCGCAACTCATCGATCTGAATGTCCAAGATCTGAAGGATCACCTCTTTTGAGAGGGCTTTGAATATGATGATCTCATCCACGCGGTTGAGAAATTCAGGTCTGAAGTGCTCTTCCAGGATGGACTTCACCTCGCTCTCCATCCTTTCGAAATCCTGGCTGAGCTCTTTGATGAGCTGACTTCCCAAATTCGAAGTCATGATGATGATCGTATTCTTGAAATCGACAGTTCTGCCTTTTCCATCTGTCAAGCGCCCATCATCCAAGATCTGCAGCAGAATATTGAAAACATCCGCATGAGCCTTTTCGATCTCGTCCAAAAGCACGATCGAATAGGGCCGTCGTTTAATGGCTTCCGTGAGCTGTCCACCCTCCTCGTATCCCACATAACCGGGAGGTGCTCCGATGAGACGGGAAACCGTGTGTTTTTCCATGTATTCCGACATGTCGAGCCTGACCAGGGCTCTCTCATCGCCAAAAAGAAACTCCGCAAGAGCGCGCGCCAGTTCGGTCTTCCCCACTCCCGTCGGCCCCAAGAAAATGAAAGATCCCAAGGGTCTGGAAGCATCTTGAATGCCTGCCCTTGCGCGCCTAATCGTGTTTGCTACCGCTTCAAGAGCATGGTCCTGCCCCACCACTCTCTTTTTCAAGTTCTCTTCCATCTTGATGAGCTTTTCCACCTCGCCTTCCAGCATTTTCGAGACAGGGATGCCTGTCCACTTTGAGATCACTTCCGCCACATCCTCCTCGTCCACTTCTTCTTTAAGCATCTTCTGCTCTTTTTGAATTTCTGCAAGCTGACCGGAGACTTTATCCAGCTCCTTTTGCGTTTCGACGAGTTTTCCATACCGGATCTCAGCCACTTTGCCGAGATCTCCCCGCCTTTCCGCGTTCTGTTCTTCCATCTTTAATGCTTCGATCTTCTCCTTGAGTTTGTTCATATCCTCGATCAGTTTCTTTTCGGCCTGCCACCGGACTTTGAGGGCATCACTCTGTTCTTTCAGCTCAGCCAATTCTTTATTCAAATTTTCCAGTTTTTCTTTTGCACTCTTGTCCTTCTCTTTTTTCAAGGCTTGTTTTTCGATCTCGATCTGGATGATGCGTCGTTCCAGCTCATCGATTTCCTCAGGCATACTGTCGATCTCGATCCGGATGCGGGATGCAGCTTCATCTATGAGATCGATCGCTTTATCGGGCAGATAGCGGTCTGCGATATACCGGTTGGATAGAGTTGCCGCAGCCACCAGCGCAGAGTCTTTGATATCCACACCATGATGGACTTCGTATTTCTCTTTCAATCCTCGCAAGATGGAGATCGTTTCTTCAACAGAGGATTCTCCGACGTATATCTGCTGGAATCTCCTTTCGAGAGCTGCATCCTTTTCGATGTATTTTTTGTATTCATTTAAAGTGGTCGCACCGATACAGCGTAACTCCCCCCGAGCCAATGGAGGCTTGAGCATATTGGAGGCATCGACAGCGCCTTCTGCGGCACCGGCACCGATGATGGTGTGGAGCTCATCGATAAAAAGAATGATCTCTCCTTCAGCCTCCTTGACCTCTTTGAGGACGGCTTTGAGGCGGTCTTCAAATTCTCCGCGAAACTTCGCCCCTGCGATCAATGCGCCGATGTCAAGAGCAACCACCTTTTTGTCCTTGATCGAAAGGGGAACATCGCCATTGGCGATACGCTGGGCCAAACCTTCGACAACGGCTGTCTTGCCAACACCGGCTTCCCCTATCAAAACAGGATTGTTTTTGGTCCGGCGCGAAAGGATTTGGATGACACGTCTGATCTCATCCTCTCGCCCGATGACGGGATCCATCTTTCCCTGCCTAGCCAGCTCTGTCATATCACAGGCATACTTCTCCAAAACTTGGTATTTTCCCTCTGGCTGCGGGTCGGTCACCCGCTGACTTCCTCTGATGTTCATCAACGCTTTGAGAAGAACATCTTCAGTCACTCCGTTTGCTTTGAGGATCCGACCGGCATCGCTGGTTCCTTCTTTGAGGAGCGCAAGAAACAGATGTTCGGTTGAAATATAGTCGTCTTTCAGTTTATGAGCTTCTTTCTGAGCCACGTTCATGATCTGACGCAGGGAGGGAGACAGGTAAACCTCCCCCCCACCTTCGACCTTGGGCATCTTGGCTAACACACCTTTCAACTCCTCAAAGATTTTTGCGGAGCTGATCCCGATCTTTGCCAGAATAGAATTGACAATATTCTCCTCCTGCTCGAGAAAAGCAAAAAGGAGATGTTCGGGCCTTATCTCTTGGTGTCCCAGCTCTTCAGCTTTCTGTTGGGCCTGCTGAAAAGCTTCCTGGGACAAAACAGTGTATTTATCCCATTTCATTTATCCCTTCTCCTCTTGTCAGAATGGATTTGAATTCATACAAACAAACACTCGTTTGTCTCTTACACAGGGAAGATAGTATATCCAATTTCAAACCTCCCAGTCTACAGGGATAGATTCACTTATTCTTCTCTATTTTTGAGTTTGTCTTTGAGTTTATCGAGTAGATTGAGGGCTTCGAGCGGAGTCAGTGCATTCAGGTCACACTTTGCGATCTCTTCTCTGAGGTCCTCCAATGTTTCTCTTTCTCGATCTTCTTGAAAGAGAAGCAACTGGGATTTGCTCTTTCGGGCTGAAGAATGATATGCGATCTTTGGCACGCCCGCATCATCCAGTTCTTTTTTCTCGAGATTGAAGAGGATCTCTTTGGCTCTTTCGATCACCAGGCGAGGAATTCCTGCGAGCTTAGCCACATGGATGCCATAGCTTTGGTCTGAAGGTCCCGGTACGATCTTCCTCAGAAAAATGATCTCGTCCTTCCACTCTTTAACAGAGACATGGTAGTTTTTTATCCGCCCGAGTGTGAGAGCAAGCTCGGTCAATTCGTGGTAATGGGTCGCAAAAAGGGTTTTAGCGCGAGAGTTTTCATTCTCATGGAGATATTCGGCTATCGCCCAAGCAATACTCAAGCCGTCAAAAGTGCTCGTTCCTCTCCCTATTTCGTCCAACAGGATCAAACTCTGCGAAGTGGCATTGTTAAGGATGTTAGCGGCTTCGAGCATCTCTACCATAAAGGTCGATTGTCCGACAGTCAAAAAATCCATGGCCCCGATGCGCGTGAAGATCCTGTCGACAATACCGATCTCTGCCTCTTCGGCTGGAACGAAAGAACCCATTTGGGCGAGGATACATATTAAGGCCACTTGTCTCAAATATGTGGATTTCCCACCCATATTCGGGCCCGTGACGATCAGTATCTGGTCTTCATCCCTGTTCAAATACACATCGTTGGGGACAAAAGGTTCTTCATTGGTCTCCTCTATCACAGGATGGCGGCCCCCCAAAATCTTAATGGCCTCGTTGGAGTTTACAGCAGGACGCGTATAATTCCTCTGTGATGCCAGCTCACCCAATGAGGACAGCACATCGAGAGTGGCAATATCCAAAGCCATCTTCTGGAGTCTTGCGGCTTCTGCAGCGATTTTTCCTCTGATCTCAAGGAAGAGCTGGTACTCCAACTCTCCGATACGCTCTTCTGCATT
>JAGLRY010000369.1 GCA_023135995.1 Candidatus Aminicenantota bacterium
TTTTTTCCATCACACAATCTGATCATTCAATAACGCCATTCAGTATTCACGACATCACGGATTTGGAAATGATGCCACATAAACTTGGGATTTGAAAATTTAGGAGTGTTGAATTACAATCTATCCCATCCTTATTAAAAAGGAGAGGTTCATGAAAAAACGGGGTTTGATCGCTTTTTTTCTTGTCACTTTTTTTGCGTTGCTCACACAAATATATTTCGCAGATGAGGGAATGTGGCCTATCAGCGAGATCCACAAATTAAACCTGAATGCTAAGGGGCTGGAAATATCTCCTGATGAGATCTTTTCTCCCAGTGACTTGAGTCTGATCTATGCGGTTGTTCAAGTGGGTGCGACAGGATCTTTTGTGTCTCCCGATGGATTGATCATCACCAACCACCATGTGGCTTACCGGCCTGTGCAAGCTGCCAGCACCAAAGAACATGACTATGTCAAACATGGTTTTCTAGCAAAGGATCGTTCAGAGGAGATCCCTGCAAGAGGAATGACGGCGCGCATCACTGAATCCTTCCGGGATGTTTCCGGGGAAGTATTAAGTGTCCTCAAAGAGGGCATGGATCGTGTAGAAAGGACCAAGGCCATTGAGAAGAGAAAAAAGGAAATTGTAGCGAGAACGGAAAAGACAAATCCAGGAAAACGAGCTGAGGTTTCTGAGATGTTCAGCGGGAAGTCGTATGTGCTCTTCCTTTACACACACCTCAAAGATATTCGACTTGTTTATGTTCCCCCTCGTTCTATCGGAGAATTCGGTGGCGACGTGGACAACTGGATGTGGCCGCGGCATACAGGCGATTTTTCGTTCTTGCGTGCTTACGTGGCCCCCGATGGTTCTCCCGCAGATCATTCGCTCAAGAATGTCCCCTTCCGTCCTAAACGTTTTTTCCAGGTCAACGCCAATGGAGTGAATGAAGGAGATTTTGTCTTCATGTTGGGATATCCCGGCCGAACATACCGGCATCAGACCTCTCATTTCTGGGCATACGATGAAGAAGTGCGAATGCCCTATGTCGTGGATTGGTATGGATGGCAGATCGCCCTTATGGAAAAGATGGGAGAGGGAGATCGAGAGATTGCGCTTAAACATCTCTCCCGCATAAAAGGTCTTTCCAACACCATGAAAAATTACCAGGGAAAACTCAAGGGGATGAAGCGACTCGGCCTGGTCAAGACAAAAAAAGAGCAGGAAAAGGCCTTGCAGGAATACATTTTGGCTGATAAAGATCGCACAGAAAGATATGGAGATCTAATAAAAAAGATGGGGGATATCGTTGAAGACATGCGCGAGAGGGCCGAGTATGAATTGATCCTCAACTATCTCGGACGCAGCGCACTTTTGACATCATTGGGGTGCACTGCGTATGAAGCGAGCATCGAACGCGCCAAGCCCGACCTGGAGCGTGAATCTGCTTATATGGATCGCAATTTTTCCCGTACAAAACAGAGATTATTTCTGTCACTTAGAAATTACTACGAGCCCACGGATAAAGCCATCCTTAAGGAGATGCTGCAAAGAGCCACCCATCTTCCTGAAGAGCTTCAAATTCCCGCCGTAACCGCCATTATCAAGGACAAGGGCCCAAAAGAGACTATCGAAACATTCATCGAGGATGCCTATTCCAGGACAAAGCTCAACGACGAAGCAGTCTTGAAAAATGTGTTCACCAAGTCGACCGAAGAGCTCATGAATATGAAGGATCCCTTTATCCAGTTGGCCGCAGACCTGTATCCGACCAATTTGCTCAAAAAAGAGGCGGATAAAGCTCGTAAAGGTCTTTATGACCAGCTCTATGCCCAACTCCTTGATGTGAAACAGGAGTTTCTCAAAACAGACTTTATCCCCGATGCAAACCGAACACTGAGATTGACTTTCGGGCGCATCCGCGGTTACAGGCCTATGGATGCTGTCTATTACAAGCCTGTTACGACACTCGATGGCGTTTTGGAAAAATCAACAGGGGAGGAGCCCTTTGATACACCGGAGAAGATCTTCGCCCTTTACAAGGCGAAGGATTTTGGCCGTTTTGCTCATCCCGATTCCAAAAGTCTCCCTGTTTGTATCCTTTATGACATGGACACCACAGGGGGGAATTCTGGAAGTCCTGTACTTGATGCGTGTGGACAGCTTGTAGGAGTGAATTTTGATCGTGCTTGGGAGGCTACGATCAATGACTATGCATGGAGCGCTTCTTACAGCCGTTCGATCGGAGTGGATATCCGATACGTCCTTTGGGTGACTCAAAAATACGGAGGAGTGGATTATCTTCTCAAAGAGATGGGTATCCCCGAGTAAACATTGAGGAGTTCAAAAATGACGATTCTGGTGACAGGTGGAGCAGGATACATCGGGTCCATCTGCGTGGAGGAGCTTCTCAGGCAAGGTCATGAAGTCATTGTCATAGATAACCTCCAAGAAGGGCACAGAGAGGCTGTGTGTCCTCAAGCTACGTTATATGAGGGAGATATTGGAGATAGGTTTCTCCTCGACAATCTCTTTCACGATTTTCATATCGAGACAGTCATGCATTTTGCTGCCGAAGCCACAGTCGAATTCTCGATGAAAGATCCACAGCTTTTTTTTAAAACGAATGTGGCTAAAGGACTCGTGCTTCTCGACGTGATGAAGGAGAATGGCTGCAACAAAATGATCTTTTCCTCCACCGCTGCTCTCTTTGGCAATCCAGAGTATGTACCCATTGATGAAAAACATCCAGAACAACCGATCAATGCTTACGGCGAATCAAAACTCATGTATGAGAGGATACTGGAATGGTACCACTCCGCGTATGGCCTGCAGTATAATTCCTTTCGGTATTTTAATGCCGCCGGAGCATCAGAAGCTCTAGGAGAAGCACATAAAAAGGAGTCGCATTTGATTCCCATCATTCTGAGTGCAGCCCTTGGACAGAGAGAAAAGCTGTACCTCTTTGGCTCAGATTACCCGACAAAAGATGGCACGTGTGTCCGTGACTATCTGCATGTCATCGACATCGCTCAGGCTCATATTCTTGGGCTTGATAATCTTGAGAAGAGACCAAAAGCAAAATATAATTTGGGGAATGGTGTTGGATTCACCAACCTCGAGGTTCTTAAAACCTCAGAAAAAGTTTCCGGGAAAATCATCCCGTTTGAATTTACGGAGCGGCGAATGGGTGATCCCGACCGGCTTGTCGCTTCCTCTGACTTGGCTAAGGAAGAGCTGGGCTGGAAACCGCAGTTTGATAACTTAGAGAGTATCATTCGTTCCGCATGGGAATGGCATTCCAAGCATCCGGATGGCTATGCGACCCGGAATGATTTTTTGACAAGATAAGATAGCTGTGGTACAAAAAATTTAGAGGCAGACATGGATAAATTCGCCGAAGTTCAAATATTTCCCAAAGTTTCCAAAAGCTATGAAGATATCATGGCGGCTATTGATACTTTGGGAAATCTGTCAAGAGAGAATACATCGTTTAACTCTGCAGATTATTACAGAGCTCGAAATTTTTTAAAATCTGCAGAAGATCTCTTCCAGGAGGCTTTGAAGAATGCCAAGAAGCTTCTTGGTTCGTTGCCGGAGTATGCATCTGAGGAGTTTATCAAGTGGCGGACTGAGATGCTCGAGGAACATCACATCCTGACGTTTAGCCAAGAGTTTGAAGATCTCAAATCCGAGCTGGTTAACGATGAAATCATAAAGGCTTGGTTGAGAGAAGAGGAGATTGAAATCTTTCTGAAAAGACACTTTCAGACTCAACAGGAAGGGAAACGAAAGTTGGAAAACATCAAGGTCCGCATCGTGCTGGATAAACTCCAGGAATTGATCACTCAAGCCAAGGATCTGCAGAAAAAAGCCTTCGAAAAGCAACGATCCAGCGGTTAAGCCGTTATTTAATGTTTATCGTATCTCGCCAATAGCGCAGTTTTCCGATCCCCGTTTGATCCGGAGGGCTTCCATCGAATGCCAGGCCGAAAAAGGATGGTTTGGGGTCCACAAGGATCCTGTTATTGAATATTGCTCTGGTCAGATTGACGATCGTGTAGTCCAGGATATTCCCTTGTAAAGAGTAAAAGACGAAATCCCCGTTGGTTTCCATATCTCCAAACCGGATTTTTCCCGATTCATACGTGTAGCGAGGGCGCCTCCAATCCCGGGTTATATCCATGCGCAGGTCGTTTTTAACGCCCACATAATAGGTCTTTCCTTTGTCAGATATTTCCACCCCCATGCCTTTTTTGGGTTGGACCACTGGGAGGAGATGGATTTTATTTGCTAAGCCTTGAGCTGAAACTGTCGCTTTGTGAGGGATCAGGACGGTGATGAATCCCACGGTTTCTCCAAGTTCGAAATGCTGTGCAGCAGTTTGGTGGATGAGCACTTCGTCCTGATAGTGCCTCTTTTCCTTCTCTACACCCTCCAATCGGTAATGAGTCGAGGGAAAGACGATAGCCAGACGACAGTCTGTAGAAAGTATGTTTTTCTGGATTCTATCGTAAACCGTGTCATACCAATGCTCTCCCTTCTCAACGATTTTTCGCGTGTGCCAGAGATTTGATAGAGTAAAATATTCCTCTTTGCGCGATTTGAATATATCGAACACCACAAAGATCCCGGGTTCTTTGATGTAAGTGATGACGCGGTCCCATTCATAACCCATGTTGTCATCGAAAAGCCGTGTCCTGCTGTAGTCAAGATCCGGCAATGTCAGAAAATCCACTTTTTGTGTGCGGACGATCCGGTAGGAGCCAGCATTGTGCAGGAAATCGAGAACCGGCTGTCCAGGAACAGCCTCGGGGATGCTGTACCGCTGTTCGCCATCTTCTTGGCCCATCCAGATCTTTTCGGGCCGCACACAGAGTCTGTTGTGGAAATAGTCCTGTCGATAGGCACCGAAGGGACCGCT
>JAGLRY010000037.1 GCA_023135995.1 Candidatus Aminicenantota bacterium
GGCATCCATAGCATTTTTGTCACGGACAATGGTCACAAGGCTTGAGCCAGTCGGCTTGCTTCCTGCGGTTACAAACTTGGGCCCCATGATGGATGTGCCCAGAGTTACACCTATTGTGCCGCGGAGAAAATCTCTTCGTGTCAGTGCCTTTCCTTTACGATGCATGTCTTACCTCCTTTTCGTGTTGTGTTATTCTATTTCATTTATGATTGCACTGGCCGTTTCCTGGTCGGGACATTCAAAAATGAACGATAGTGTGTTCACTTGTAATCTATAGCCTAACCATCCGTCTTCGATGGGAAACGTGTTCTTTAAATCCCCCGTGGATTTTGAGTGTGTTTCGAGCGGATAGTCAGGAAGGTAAACTTGGTGAAAATGGGTGAGTGCGTTTTTTGCCCGGTCAGGATTAGAGTACTTTACAGTAAGGAACTGTATTCGGGAGCGACTCTCTGATGAATCCATCTTCTCGTAGGGTGCTGTGACTGCCTCGGTAGTGTGATTGAGGTCGAGCATATTTTCGTGGCCGAGATAATACAGCGAGTTCAGAACAAGATGGGAGCGGAGATAACCAACTCTGTCTTTGCAACGCTTCCAGCTGTGCTGGAATGCGCTTGGAAGGACCTTCATCAGTACAGGTGCAGGCGGATTGTTCCGGCCTTTGACAATCGTTCTTCCGAGTTCGAGAACTGCCTGTTTTGATTCTGGTGTCTCTTGATAAGCCATAATCCTGGCGTAGAAATTGTCCGACCAGATACGCAGAAGTCCTTCACCATAAAGAGCCCTTGGCCACGGAGATTCATCATTAGATACATTGTCTGGGGACGAAGCGCTCAACTTCATGGGCTCGCCGCCCCAATCAATAGAAAGCAAACCAAAAGCATCGTCCGAAGTCTCCATAAAATATAACTCAACGAGAATTTCTTTTTGGGTTTCTGCTTGGTATTCGTAGGATTCGAGGCGATCAAAGCGGTAAGCGAGATAAAGTTCCCCAGCCCCATCCATGTAATCGAATATATTTTTGGCATTGATGATTTTGGGTGATTCGGGTCTAGTCCAGATTCCTACGGTTTTCGGGAGGCGAGGCTTGGATTCCATCGTGTTTCCCCCTAAGTTATCGTGTGTATTGATCAGAGAGAAGGTGGGTGAGGTCGGCAGATATAAATGCAGGATTAAAAATAGAGTGAAAAAGGTCAGAATTTCCTTCATTCTCAGATACGAAACTACACTACATTTTCCCTCTCCATTCTAGCCGATAAAACTCAAATAAGCTATTTTTTTTGTTAGAATTGGTCTTTTGCTATAGAAATGAGACTTCTAAGGCGTTTTTTGAGAAATAGAGCTGATCCTCAGTCATCCATTATACTAGGTGAGAAATTCACGGGGGATGTCCTTGAGGCGTGCGATGTCCAAGATTTTGCCGCGCACATCGAATCCCATGGAACAGCGGACACTGCAGTTCGTGCAATCACTGCAGGGAAGAGAGGATATCTCCATACTGCTCAGAGTCTCCTGTGCCAGTCCAGTATTCCTGTATCCATACGCGTACATATAGCTCCGCATGAACGTGGGAATGTCCACAGCTTCTGGACACTGTCCACGACATTCATCACACTGTTGGCAATAGAGTCCAGCAAGCGTCTGGCTCTCATCCAGATGGAGGTCTTTCCTCTCATCCGGTGTCAGAGTCAAGTCTCCCATCACAGAAATATCGGCTTCCAATTGATCGAAAGTTGTCATTCCAGGAATCGACGTGTGGACATTCTCATCCTGCAAGGCCCACTTAAGTGCAGCTTTCAGGTTGATCGGCTGTTGTTTTTCCTTATCCCAATACACCCCAGCCAGGGTCTTCATGGCCACGATCCCAATCCCTGCATCTGCGGCCTTGGCGATAGCCTTCTGGAGTTCTGCTCGATTCTTCTGTTTAAAATTGTATGCGGTCAATATCACATCATAAAAGTTGGCTTCGATAGCGGCCTCTATGACCTCGGCTTCGTTCCTGTGTGTCGTGAATCCCACAAACCGGGCTTTTCCTTCCTTTTTCACCTTTTTGAGGAATTCCATGCCAGGCTCAAAAAAGACCGCTTCCCTTTTCCATAAACTGTGTAGATAGAGAATATCCACATGATCCAATCCCAATCGCTTGAGGCTGATGTCGAATTCCTTCTGGAATGTATCTACCGTAATGTCTGAGCGGTAGAGCCCCGTATCCCGGTCCTTTGTAGGATAGCCAACTTTTGTTGCGACCACAAAAGAATCACGATCACGATCCTTGACAACCTCGCCGATCATCTCTTCGTTTTTTCCCTCCTGATATCCATGCGCCGTATCCAGATGCACAATTCCAGCATCCAGAGCAGCCGCCACTAGATTTGGGTTTTCGGCGTTCATAACCCCCATGCTGACGATAGGCAGTTCAAGACCGGTTTTTCCCAGTTTCCTGTATATAAAATTCTCCCTTTTTCCAGATCTTGTAGCAGCCCTTCTGCTTTTACCCTTCAAAAAAGAAGGAAGTACTGCCGCTCCGACCAGGCTGCTTGCTCCAGCTTTGATGAAATTCCGTCTCCCCATGCGTTTTGTTTCTTTCATCCTTCACCTCTCCTTCCATGTTTCCGGATGTCATATTTTAGGCCTCTGCATGATTTATTTCTAAATTCTCTATATGACCTATTATTTAAATAAACTTTAGTAAGTAAGTCAACGAAAAAACTTTGTGAAGAATTCGACGAGGGGGGCATGGGCAAGATCAACCATACCCTACATTCGAGAATTGTGAGAAAAATGCTAGGATTGCTCAAGTTGGAAAAATTCTTTTGCCGAAAGTTTAGACCACTTTGAGCTTGTGGGTGGCCGCATAGGTTCGAACTGCCTGAGTTCCTTTTCAGGGATGCGCTCCATCGGTCCTTTGATTGGAGTCCGTTGAGTTGCCGGTTTTACAAGTCCTCCTACCGTCTGCTCTGAGAAAAGATAATAATTGCCGTCATGATCGATAATCCATCCCTCATGGCGCCATCCCAAATGCCGGCCCGAATAGGAATACACGCAGTCTCCCTCAAAGTAGGCCACCGGTTCTCCACTATACAGGAAAATATGAACATGATCCTCGCAGTAAGCGACTGCTAATCCCGATGAACCAAAGAAATCCATAGTCAATCACCCCGTACGCCCGATTTCATTCGGTCACGTTTAAGTTGTCTACTATTAATTTAGTCGAATTTCGAGGGCTTTGCAAGAGAGAATAATGAGGATCGACCCAATTTACATGTTGGGTCTGTTCCCTACATCTTTCATTAATGAAACCTGCCCACACTAGGGCGTTATTTGTGTTTTTTCAATAGGTTAAGCGTAAATAATACATTGCATAAGATTGACTGATCTGGATTCATATGTTAAAAAGAAAGGTGATCGTTTGGTCTTCTCTCTGGAGATAATGAATTGGCAAAAGCCTGGTTCACACTGAATGTCAACGATAAGAAACGCAGGGTGAAGATTGAGCCCGATGAACCTCTGCTCTGGATTCTCCGAGATGACCTTGATCTGACTGGAACGAAATTCGGTTGCGGAGTGGGGGAGTGTGGGTCCTGTTCTGTGCTCATCGATGGCATAGCTCGACGTTCCTGTCGGGTTCAGGCCCAGAATGTATCCTCCGGGCAGAAGATCGTCACGATAGAAGGGTTGGGAACAAGGGAGAACCTTTCCCCCCTCCAGAAGGCTTTTGTCGAGCACACAGCCTTCGGCTGCGGTTTTTGCACTCCTGGAATGATCATCACAGCAACAGCCTTGTTGGCCCTCAATCCAAATCCGACCCGGGAAGAGATCATCGAAGCCATGGACAACAATCTCTGCCGCTGCGGATCGTACCCGAATGTCATAGAGGCCATTATGGCTTTCACAAACGGAACAAAACCATAGACATCAAATAAATTGAAACCAATGGAAGTCACACGCCGTCAATTCCTCAAGTCCTTAGGGAGTTCATGTCTCCTGTATGCAGTGTCTTATGTCCCCGGCTCAGGAATGCAGAAAATCTATTCCGAGCCCTGGCCTGCCGACAAAGAAGACATTGAATGCCGGTTTTATGCATTGGACACAAATTACCTTGACTGCTTTGCCTTCCATGAAGATGGCCGGGTGACAGTGTTGGCCGGCCGAACAGAATTGGGCCAAGGATTCGAAACGGTTCTCAATGCTATTGTGACCCAAGGGCTGGATATTCCGAGTAATCGATTGACCATCGTTTTGGGGAATACGGACGTCTGCCCCGACCATGGACCGACCGTTGGAAGTTCGGCAACCGAGCAGGTGGCTTGGGGAATTTGGGAGGCATGCTCGCAGCTCCGTAAGGACATCATCCGGAGAGCGGCGAAAACACATAAATTACAGGTCAAGGATCTGATATACCAAGGTGGAGTCGTTCGTTCGAAGAGAGAACCCGAACGAGTCATAAAACCAGTTGAGACCGGCAGGGGCGAGATCGTTTACATGACGTTGGATCCGCAGGCCTCTTCCTCTGATCGAGTAACGCTAGAATATAAAGACCTCGGTCTCGATAATGTCAATGCAGAATCGATCGTCACAGGCACCCGCAAATATGCGAGTGACCTTAAGCTCCCAGGAACACTCTATGCAGACTGGCATATTCCTCCCTATCACAGGAAACTCACGCGCATAAAATCAGTGGATTTGGCCGATGCCCGGGCCACATCTGGAGTCAATAGAGTGGAAAGGATCGGGAGTAAAGTTGTAGCTCTCGCCGAGCGTTACAACGATGTTGTTAAGACCCTCACTCGAGTCAAATCCGTATGGGAAAAGCCCAACCGGCCTAAAGAACTGCGTGTAGAGGAAGAGATCCGTGCAGGAGCAGTCTTTCAAGAGATCAAAGAACAAACAGGAGATGTCAATGCGGGATTGGCATCAAGTTATAAAACAGTCACCGAAACGTACCGAACCCATTACACAGCCTGGGCGCCGATCGAGACATACAGTGCTCTGGCAAAGATGGAACCCGGAGGGGATGAAGTCACCATATGGTCTGGATCACAGTATCCGCATAGAGTGAGAGAGCTTGCGTCACTAAGCCTTAACCTTCCGGAGTCTGCGATTCATTTTATTCATTCTCCCGTAGGAGGTGCCTTCGGGGGAAAGGTTGCTCCTCCTGTCAGTCAGGAAGCGGCGGATTTATCCAGGAGAGTGGGTGCGCCTGTCAAAGTCATCTACAGCCGGAAGAATCAATTTCAGAAAAGAGGATTGTATAAACAAGCCTGTGTCTTCGATTTTTCAACGGGAGTTGGAACTGACGGAAGGCTACAAGCAAGAAAACTCGATATTTATCAGGACCTGGGTGAAGGAACGCGGGATACATATGCCGCTCCTCATATCCTTATCAAACACTACAGGACGGATATGCCGGTTAACCAGGCCAACACGCGAGGGACCAGCTATGTCCAGATCGGCTTTGCTCAGGAGAGTCATATGGATATGGTGGCTAAGGCCATTGGACATGATCCCTTTGAGTTCCGCCGCAACAATGTGGTGTTGGAATCTTTTGTTCCTCTGATCGATGCGTGTGCGGATATGATCCGGTATCCGAGGAGCGGGCTCGGGCCCGATGAGGGGATCGGCATCGGCCTCTGCAATCATGGAGCCAGACAAATGGGTGTCGCTGCGGCCCATGTGAAAGTCAACCGCAAGACAGGAAAGGTTCATGTCAAGGAGATCTGTGCAGCGTATGACATCGGCACGATCATCAACCACCGGACAGTGACGACATGCCTTCGCGGGGGCATGATTTGGGGCCTGGGTTGGGTCCTCCGCGAAGAAGTGAAACTCGATGGACACAGTGTTTACACAGAGCATCTGACAGATTATGGTGTTCCACGCTTTTCTGATACTCCTGAGATTAAGCTTCAGTTCCTCGACAATGAAAGACCCGGAAAACCGAGAGGATGCGGCGAACTGGCGGTCATTCCCACGGTGGCAGCGATCGCAAACGCTGTCTATCATGCGATCGGAGTTCGGTTTTACACCACCCCCATCACACCGGAAAAAGTTCTCAAAGCTCTAGGTAAAACCTGAGAACTAGCAGGGGATAATTCACTCCTTATCATCATCATCATCATCATCATTCTCTTGATCTTCTTCCTTTTCATTCCGGATGCCGTAAAGGACGTTGAGCTTGGCATCTATAAGCTCGTCGTGCCGCAGCCGCAGGAGATCGGCCAAAACATGCACATAGTGATTCTCGTACTTGTCCAGTTTATCGTCGGCATATATGATCTTCCAGGCCGCTTCGATGATCTTTATCTTCTCCTCTCTGGAAAAGTTCTGATTGATCACGTTGGTGAACTCCCAGAGGTCAACGCTGTCTTCCCTTTTTTCTTCGGATATCTTCATCAGGTCCTCGATAGCATCTTCGGGGATGGCAAACTCGTTTTTCAATATCGCCTTGGTTGTTTCTTTTTCGATGCTGCTGAAATCAAAATCGAATTTAGCTACCTCGAGTAAGATGACACAGGAGGCGATCTGAATCCTGTCGAACCGTTCAAATTCACCCTGTACGGATTCGACTGAGAGGCTTTTAAGGAGTCGTTCTTTCCAATTGCGCATGATGTAACAATATCCTTTTGGTCGAAATAGTAATAATCCATGATAGTAGGTACTCATTTTCCAGTCAACCTTTCCAAAGACACTCAATCATCTTGACAGTCTGTATATTAGTGCTCAGACCGATCTAAATTATTGATTTTAAAGAGTTGATTTATGATTTACACTTAAATAATAGCATTAGAAGGTCCATTTTGCCCCCAAAAAAGCCATTCTAAGCAGATCAGTCTCCTATTTGTTAGATAGTCATTTTTCCAGGTGGAATCAGAATTATTCCCCAATGTTAAACTAATTCTAGATTTATATACGGAAGAAATAGTAGGATGGGAAGAAGTTATCCATTTAATAAGTAAAAAAGGAGGGGAGTCATGAGTCATGAAAAAAAACTGAACCGACGCGAGTTTATTATTATGAGTTCTTTGGGAGCGACAGCTCTCGGTTTGGGGATGAAGGGCTCTACTATGGCACCGGACGGGGCGAAGTACAAAAAAACAAAAGCGAGTCCCAATGATGCCATCAATGTGGGGATGATTGCTGTTGGCGCACGGGCTCAGGACCTCATGGAGAGCATTAAGCGATTAGAGGGCACAGAAATCGTCGCTGTGTGTGATGCCTACAAAGGCAGAGTGGAAAGAGCCATAGAAAGAACCGATGGCCGTTCAAAAGAGTACAAGAATTATAAAGAAATCATCTCAGATAAAAGTATCGATGCTGTCGTCATATCGACGCCAGATCATCTTCACAAACAACAGATCATCGATGCTTTAAATGTCGGAAAACACATCTATATTGAGAAGCCGATGACGTACAAAGTGGAAGAAGGAGTTCAAATCATCAATGCTGCAAAAAGGAATAAAGTAGCTTTTCAGGTCGGAAGCCAGGGTTCCAGTTCAGCTCTATCCCAAAAGGCGAAAGAGATCGTGGCCTCTGGTCGACTTGGTCAGATCACTATGGTTCGTGCCTACTACAACCGGAACACAGTAAGCGGAGCATGGATCTATCCAATTCCACCCGATGCATCACCCAAAACAGTGAACTGGGAGATGTTTCTCGGGTCAGCACCCAAGCACGATTTCAGCCTGGAACGTTTCTTTCGGTGGCGCTGTTACAAGAATTATTCTGGAGGAATTGCGACCGACCTTTTTGTTCATCTCTGCAACACCATCCATTACATCATGGATGCTAAGATGTGCACAAACGTCATGGCCATGGGGGGATTGTACCGCTGGAAGGAAAGCCGTGATGTGCCGGATACGCTCAATGCATCTCTCGAGTATCCAGAGGGATTTATGATCAGCATCAGCTCCACTTTTAATAATCAGAAGTTAGGAGGCAGCGGAATTCAATTCATGGGCACAGAAGGATCTCTTGAATTGGCCGGAGGAAGACTTACATTTACACCCGAGATCGTCAACGAGGATAATGGATGGATCGTGAACAGTTGGCCTTCAAAGCTCGAGGAAGCCTACTATGAAGATCCGAAAATCCGCGAAGGGGAAATGCCCTGGACCAGAGATCCTAAAGTGATCCCAGACGCTGAAACATATCGCTCAGAGGGCGTGGACGACACAACCCTTCATCTGGCCGAATTCTTTGATGCCGTTAAAAATGGAACTCCAACAAAAGAAGATGCTACTGTGGGACACCACGCCGCATCCTGTGCCCATATGGTCAATCTCTCGATCGAGAAGAAAAAGATCATCCACTGGGACACAACCAAAGATACGGTAAAGATTTAAAAAAAGGGACTGTCCCCTTTTCTCTTTACCCCTGGAAAAAGGGGACTGTCCCCTTTTCGGTCACCTTTTTTGCAGTGTTATTCTTTTTGT
>JAGLRY010000370.1 GCA_023135995.1 Candidatus Aminicenantota bacterium
AGCACAATGCTGTTCTCGTCCGCATGGCCATGGGTCATTTTTTCTTCTTCGACGGGGATCGTATCTCTCAGGTAGTCCCTGAAGTTCAGCCCCCCATCGCCTTCATCCCTGTAGTTAAGAAGGAGGTATGTGGCCCGATTATCCCAGCCATTCCGGAAGACGATCTTTTTTCCCTGCACATCTTCCATGACTTCCTGGGATTGGCCTTTAGGTGGGATCACAGGAATATCATCATCAGCCCAGCGGTAACAATCGAGGAGCATATAGCCCAGCCCGACGCTGGGGTTGGGAGCAGAAAAGTTGATGAATTTTTCTGCAATTATCGCCGCGGCCCACTTCATTTGTGGATTTTTATACTGAGCAGCTGCAGTTTCAAAAAAAACGAGGAATCGGTTCCAGTTGGATCGCCAGTTGGCATCACCGAAATCAGGAATCATCCCATCCGGGCTCATCAGGTTCAGAAAGTAATGGGCATAATAGTACATCTCTGGGGTCTTGAACAACTCTTTGAGTTTTCCCATGGCATCTGCGTACCCACTGAGGGCATAGAGCCAAACGCCATGGTAGATCGTGGCGTCTTCGATTTGCCAGTTTCCCCAGTTGTCATCCCCGATGGCTTTTCTCTGCATCTCCCATGTTCTTACATCCGGATGGTCAGGGAGGGCACGGACAGCCCATGCCAAGGATTCGGCCCGGAGCGCGGCTCGGTTCATCGGACCCCATTCCTGACTGCGTAAGAGGTGCTCCATGCTTTCCGCGATATCGTTCTCGATCTTTTGTTTGTCCTCTTGAATGAAAAGATTTTGACTATTGAGCAGGTCATACGCTCTGATGTATCGCATGACCGTGAAAAAATCAGGCAAAACAGGAGGCCTCTTATCGTAATCCGGACGCTGCTCAACAGCCCATTGGGGATAGAGAGACCTAAAATCCCCGTAAGTGAGCAGGATTTTTTTGGATCGTACGGCGTATTCTGCATTATTCTCTTTGGCAGACAAAAAAGCGTAGATCACAGCCGTTTCGAGAAGACCTCCCGGGGGTTTGTACCCGAACACATTCTCTGGGTCAAAACTCTCCTTCCATCGTGCGATCACACTGTCATAGCTTCCCCAGATTCCGTCTGCTGCCTCACGGGCATACTCCAGATACCTGGAGCGAGGTGTTTTCTCTTGAGGCAAAATCCAAACGCTTGCGCATAGAAAAAGAAAAATAAAACATATTACGCCAAAATGAGTTTTTGATCTATACATCCAAGGTCCTCCCTTTTCTTACAGTCATATGAAACGTTAAACGTGAGACTTGAAATGTTTTTCGCTTTTTATGTTTCTTGTTGCACGATTTTTAGGTGTCAGGTGGGAGCTGGCCTTTTCGTTTCTGGCCTTTAAGAGGTCCTTCCAACCATACGTAGGTGACCATAGTGATCCCCTCAATTTTGTGATGGGCCCCCGCAGGAGTGTAGATCATGTCTCCGGGACCGACCTCGATATCATTTCCAGAATCATGAACTCGCGCGATCCCGTTGACTATGATCCACCACACATCACAATCGTGAAAGTGTTTCTCTGACGACGCTCCTGCCGTTAGGGTGTCGACACCGTAGTCACAGATATAGGACTCTCCGGGTATCGCATCCACGGGAGCGATTTTCACTGTAAGGTGTGGGGGTAGATTGGTGTCCTGTTTTGCCTGTACATGGGGCATAACTGTCCTCCTTATTACTGAATCCAGGACCATGATAAGGGAAAGCTCCAGCCGATGCAACCCTGCCTGGGCATTGAGTTAGCCTTTCCAAATCCGTGATGAATGTCATTCCGATTGATCAGATTGGTGATTTCGAAAACGAAATTCTGCCCGTTTTCCATTTTATGAAGAACCCTAACGATTTGCCCAGAAAATGGCGGGCATTGTTCTTGCAGAGACTCAGAAGTCAGAGACACGCTGATTATTTTCGCCACTTTCAATGTGTGTGAGTTTCGGTTAAAATAAGGATTTCATTTCCGGAGTCAGGGTCAAATATGCAGACAAAAATTATCTTTGAGAACGTCGGTGGCAGAACTATCGATTTTTTTACTGCAATATATGAGGCGTGGCAGCTTGTCATTGACTCGATTAAAGCATTGCCCCACATCTGGTTTTACCGAAGGCAGGTGACGGAACAGATTTATGTCTTCCTGGTTAAAACACTCCCAATAGCAGCAGTGATATCCATTTTTGTGGGACTGGGTGCCATGATCCAGGGAACTTATCAGTCTTCGGCATTGATACCCAGGACGTACGTGATCAACGTCATTTTCAAAAGTACGATCATCGAGTTGTGTCCGATCATTCTGTCGCTAATCCTGGCTGGTAAACTGGGTGCGTCTTTAGCAGCGGAATTGGGAAGCATGAAAATTTCGGAACAGGTTGAGGCGTTAGAGACAATGTCTTTGGATCCGGTTGGATTTCTGATCATGCCGCGGATCCTGGCTGGGATGATCATGCTCCCGATAATCATAATTTTTGCCAATTTCCTTGCCATGTTCAGCGTTTTTTTTATTGCATCCATAGCCACCGACTGGATTTCGCCAAAGGAGTTTTTAAGCGGGATGCAGATGAATTATAGAGCGTTTGAATTCTACTTTGGGAATTTGATCAAACCTGCTGTTAATGGATTTTTCATCGCTCTTGTCGGCAGTTATTTTGGGATGAGAACCCATGGTGGTGCTCTGGGTGTGGGAAGAGCAGCCACAAATGCTGTCGTGGTCTCTGCGATTCTTATCGTGTTTTTTGATTATTATCTAGCAAGATTACTGTTATGATAGAGGTCAGGGAGCTTAGCAAAAACTATAATGGGATGCCTGTTCTCAATGGGATCGATCTGGACATCAATGACAATGAGACTCTGGTTATCCTCGGCCCCAGCGGACAGGGCAAAACCGTTTTTATCAAGTCACTGGTCAGGCTGATCGAACCGGATTCAGGAACTATCCGGTATGACGGCATAGATGTCTTAACCCTACCGAAACGGAAGTTTATCGCCATCCAAAAAAAGATCGCATTTGTCTTTCAGGATAATGCCCTTTTTGATTTTCTCAATGTCAAGGAGAATCTCAGTCTGTACCTCCGGATGCATTCAAAACTCTCCGAAAAGGAGATCTTTAAAGAGGTTCTGAGAGCCATAGAATTCGTCAGGATGAACGAGGAGGTTCTGGATAAATATCCTGAAGAGTTGAGCGGGGGCATGATGAAAAGGATTGCCATAGCTAGAGCGATAATTCAACAGCCCTGTTATATGTTTTATGACGAGCCGACAACGGGTTTGGATGAAGCCAATGTCGAAATGGTCGTAGAGTTGATCCATAAGTTCAAAAAAAGGGTGTGTAAGTTCGAAAAAAGGGTGTGTGCTACCGTGGTGATCGTGACCCATGATATTCATCTGATGCATGCCGTATCCGACCGTGTTGTGCTTCTTAAAGAGGGCAAAATTGTGTTTGTTGGGAAAAAGGAAGAGATTTCTGAGGAATCGTTGCATAGACTCTATGATACAGGAGTGCGGGATGACCTATAAAAAAATGAGCTATATAGCGGGATTGATCGTTTTCCTGGCTGCCATTGTCTTCCTCTCGGGGATTCTGTGGCTATCCGGAAACCAGATTTTTTTCTCAAATGAATACAAATTGCACATTTTGTTTGATGATGCTGTTGGGTTGCAAGATCAAGCTCCAGTTTTTATGCGGGGGTATAAGATTGGATCGACCAAGGAAGTTGAATTTGAAGAGGAAAAAATCCGCGTGACAATTAACGTCGATAAAAGGTTTCGCATACCTGCCGATTCAGAGGTAGAGATCAATATGCTGAACTTTTTGGGCGAGAAAGGGATAATGATTCTGCCAGGCAATGCCAAAGAATATCTGGAACCGAATTCTGTGATAACCGGAGAGAACAAAGATCTTATGTCCATAGCGAAAAACATTCTCTTCACAGCTAAGGAAAAAGTCGAAGAAGGAGATCTTAATCGTGTGATCGCCAATGTCTCAGAATCCGTTGAGTCTTTCAGCAAGCTTCTCGGGAAAGTCAACACAAAGGTTGACAATCTCGATATGGCTCTTTACAACCGCCAAATTATGGAGCTCGGTCAGGCGGGCAAAGGATTAAAGGAATTTCTTGAGGTGGCTCAGGGAGAGACACAGAATATTTCAGCAGAGAGCCGTGTGAGCCTGGATAAGTTCAATCAAACCTTGGACCAGGTCAATGACACCTTGGAGCAATTGGCAGCGCTGTCCTCAGAGCTCGGCGAGATCGCCCGCGATATCAACATGGGTCGCGGAACAGCGGGTGAGCTTCTTCAAAACAAGGCTTATATTGAAAACTTGAACGAAACCATCGAACAGTTGACTGCTTTTCTTGAGGATATCAGGGAAAATCCCAAAAAATATGTGAAGTTTTCGATTTTCTAGTTGAATGACTTAGCGAGTCCCTCTCTTTGAAAAATCTCAGAAGTTTCCTTAAAAGTTGGTGGACATTGTTCTTACGGAGACTTTCATAAAATGAAGATTGATACATAAGCTCCCATTTTTTCCAGTAAGTTAATCAGGCCTTGGCTAAGAAAACCACCCTCTGATTCATCGATAGGGGGTATAGACTTTTTGTAAAACATGTTGCTAAATGGGAGCAAAACTTATGTGGATTCTTTGTTTTAGTGAGTACATATTTTGAGAGTGAAGAATGAATACCTCCCTTAAATTTTATCCTCAAAGCTTAAAATGGATCTTGATTTTTTGCATTTGCATTTTCCTTGCAAGCTCATTCTCAATTGCCGTAATGAAAATGTTATCGTTACATCGATTAGTCTCTGGTTCTGATACGATCCTTCAAGGAAGTGTTGAATCCATTCATTGTGAATGGAGCCTGGATAAACGTCTGATCTTTACAGTTGTGTCTGTTCAGGTCCAGGAAGTTTTTAAGGGTGAATTTAATGGCAACGAAGCTATCATCCAGATCCCTGGAGGAACTGTTGAGGATCTCAGTCTTGCGGTATCCGACATGCCGGAATTTGGGACAGACGAAACTGTTCTTATGTTTCTCAATATGATAAAAAATTCAGCTAACTTAAAAAACTCCTCTACTGTTGCACAAGGTTTTCTCCCTTCCTTCGAAGTGTTCGGTCGATCTCAGGGAAAATTTAAGATCAATTTTGAGAACATGGCGAGCCGGAGTGGGTATACATTGCTTTCAAAAAGTGGAGTCCAGGTCGAGTCCCTCCCGTTTCATGAGTTGAAGACAAGGATTCAAGCGATTCTTCAACAGGATAGTGATGAAAAGAAAATTGGTTATGAAGGCAGACACTAGGTTTTGGCTTCTGAGTGTGGCCTTAATCGTTGTTGTCACATATGCTGCAGCTTATGTACTTTTGGGTTACCA
>JAGLRY010000371.1 GCA_023135995.1 Candidatus Aminicenantota bacterium
TGGAAATACGCGTGGAATCTCTTCCAAGAAACCCTGGCCGTCAAGATGATCGGATTCACCCTGGGCGAACGATTCTACTTCCGAAGCCAGAAAGAATATTTGGAGATCCTTCAACGGATTGGCTTTTCGGTGAAGCCTGTCCCCATGCACTCGGGCTACTGGTATCCTCATATCGCGTATATCTGCACCAAATCCCCTAAAAAAACATAACAATCTGATCACTCGGGATCCCATACAGCAAGGATAGGAAATGTTTCCGATGGTCGATGGAATGTTGTTTTTATGGCCAATTTGTGGCATAAATTAGGAATCAAATAAGACCCCAAGGAAAAAAGTGTGATCAAAGCCGACTGTTTGTATTATAAGGGTGATAAACCCTGTAAATTCAAAATTTTCTGTGACGGATGCTCCTATTATAAGCCTTTCCCCCAAAAAATACTGGTCATCAAATGCCGGGCGCAAGGGGATGTCCTGAGGACGACAGCCCTACTGCATGGGGTGAAGAGGAAATACCCCGAGAGCCACATCTCCTGGCTTGTTGATGAAGAGAGCCTGGAGCTCCTTGCCAACAATCCCTTCATCGACAGGGTGCTACCCTACAGGTTGGAGTATATCATGCCCCTTATCGTTGAAGAGTTCGATGTCGTTATCTCCCTCGACAAAGAGCCCCCTTCCACCTCTGTCGCAACTCTTGTTAAAAGCCCCAACAAATTCGGGTTCGGGATGAATACATTAGGCAACCTTATTCCGTTCAACACAGAGGCGGAGTATGCCTATCAATTGGGCATCGATGACGACCTGAAGTTCAAACAGAACACAATGACGTACCAGGAGATCGTTGCCAAGACAGCAGAGGTCGAATACAAGAGAGACCCCTATGTCTTCCAGATTGAGAAACACCACAGGAAGAGAGCCAAAGATTTTTTTAAAAAGCACAACATCCCTGAAGATACTCTGGCTATAGGCCTGAACACGGGTGCGGGAGTTAAATTCGAAACCAAACAGTGGCCGGCCGAGAATTACCTGAAACTTATCGATTATCTGAGCGAGAGCATCGAGGCCAACATATTTCTATTGGGTGGAAAGAGAGAAACAGAATTAAACCAATCCATTGAGAAAAATTCGAAACAAAAAGTGTGCAATACAGGGAATGACAATTCTCTCCTCGAGTTTGCCGGTTTTCTCTCCCTGATGGACATTGTTGTCAGCTCGGATACATTGGGAATGCACCTGGCCATCGCCCAGGAGAAAAAGGTTGTTGTACTCTTCGGGTCAACCTGCCCCCAGGAGATCGATCTCTACGGGCGGGGTGTCAAGCTCTATGCGGGAGTGGACTGCTCTCCCTGCTACAAACAGACGTGTGACGACATGAAGTGTATGGAGGAGATCACTCCTGAGCAGGTTTTTGAAGAGATCCAAAAATTGGTCTGACCGTCCGATGAAAAACTCACAAAAAAGAAAAGCCGTTGTGATGATACCCACCTATAACGAGCGGGAGAACATTGAAGACCTCATCACAGAGATCCTGGCGCTGGATATGGATCTATCCGTGGTGGTGGCCGATGACAATTCTCCCGATGGAACGGGTGCAATCGTCCAGAAGATGGCGGAGTCAGATGACAGGGTCCATGCCCTCATCCGCAAAAAGCGCAGGGGCCGAGGGGCCGGCGGCATCGACGGGTTCAAAGAGACGCTCAAGTATTCGCCGGATTTTGTCGTGGAGATGGATGGGGATTTCTCCCATCAGCCAAAACACATCCCCGCACTCCTCGAAACCTGTGTGGATTACGACCTCGTCATCGGCTCACGGTTTGTCAAGGGCGGAAAGGACCAGGACAGGAATCTGGTGAGGAGGATCATCACATTTTTTGTGCGAAGTTTTATCCGGCATAAATTCCGCATCCCCGTGCGCGATGTCTCCTCAGGCTTCAGATGTTTTAAACGAGAGGTCCTCGAAGAGATAGACCTGGATGACCTCATATCCGTAAACCCCTCAATCGTTCTCGAGATCCTGTACAAAGCCCACCTCTTGGACTTCACGATAAAGGAAGTTCCCATCGAGTTTATCGACCGGACACGTGGAAAAACCAAACTGAATTTTCTGATCCTGCTCGACACTCTCATCATGGCCTTGCTGTTCAAAAAACGCTATACGAAGGACAATGTCAAGCGCTCCGCATGAAGAGAACAAAGAGGAAGGCTCTCGGGCAACATTTTCTCAATGACCCGCACGTGTTGAGGAAGATCCTCCGACAGATCGCCCCAGACAAAGACGATGTTTGTATCGAGATCGGCGCAGGAAAGGGGGCGCTGACACTTCCACTGGCCGAAAAAGCGGGAAGAGTCTATGCGATCGAAAAAGACCGAACCCTGCTTCCTGTGCTCCAAAAAAATTTGCCTTCCAATGTGGTCATAGTAAACGCAGATGTCCTGAGGATCCACTTTCAAGAACTCGTGGCCGAAGACCTACACGCCCACAGAACAATCAAGCTCGTGGGGAATCTCCCGTATTCCATATCCTCTCCGGTCCTGTTCAAGGTGCTTGAGGAAAAAGCCCTTTTTGAAGAATGTTTTTTCCTTCTCCAGAAGGAAGTGGCCGATCGCATCTACGCGGGGCCAGGGTCAAAAAAATACGCTCCCATCTCTATCCTTTTCCAAAGAGATTTTAATGTTCGACTCTGTTTTGTGGTGGAACCTGGGTCTTTCTCACCACCCCCCAAAGTCCGGTCGGCCTTGATCCAACTCAAGAGGCGAAAAAAACCTCTTTTTGAATTGTCGGATGAGGCCGCATTCCGGCTGTTCCTTAAATCCGCATTCCGGCACCGCAGAAAAACTCTGTTCAACAATCTTCTCATGGCTGACGTCAGCAACTCCCTCCTGGAAAATGTATTTAGTAAATTGGCTGTCGACAAAAAAGTCCGGCCGGAACACATCGCTCCAGAACAGTTCGCTCAGCTGTTCAATTTCCTCGAAAAACATGGGATAATAGAAACCTGATCGACCATGGAAAAACTAGGGTACTATCGCCGATTGCTCCAAATTTTTTGGAATTACAATAGAAAAAAGACAACGCTGAACTATATGCCCCTCCGTCTCTGGGTCGAGCCAACAAGCATTTGTAATTTACGGTGTGTCATGTGTCCCAACAAGGACCTAAAAAAAGAGGACAAGGGATTCATGGACATGGGGCTGTTCCGGAAGATCATCGATGAGGCGGCTGCATGGATCTATGATGTGCACCTTCTCCACAGAGGAGAATCTCTCCTCCATCCGGAGTTCTTCGAGATGGCGAAATATGCCTATGAGAGTCATGTCCGCACAAAACTGCATACAAACGGGACCCTCCTCGACGAAGAAAAATCCCGCAAAATGATCGAGTCAGGCATCGACCAGTTGTCTTTTTCCTTCGATGGCTATGACAAAGAGACCTACGAAAGCATCCGTGTCAACGGCGATTTCGATCAAACAGTGAAAAACATCCAGAGATT
>JAGLRY010000372.1 GCA_023135995.1 Candidatus Aminicenantota bacterium
CATCTGCGGATTGAGGATCGGGACATCACCCAGACACCACAGTACAAACGCAATATAAGTATGGTGTTCCAGAATTACGCTCTGTTTCCCCACCATGAGTGTTTTTGAGAACATTGCCTACCCGCTGAAGATGCGGCACCTGCCGCGGAGCAAGGTTCACCAGATGGTTGGGGAGGTTCTGGAGGTCGTGCAACTTCAGGGATTGGAGCACAGGCGGTCCGCGCAACAGTCAGGTAAGGAAACAATATGGACAACGTTACCGAATGCGAACCGATGAGAAATAAATGTCTGGAACACAATTTTTAGGCAGGATATTATGGTAGATATATTGGAGATAGCAGAGAGAATAATCAAGGGCCCAAAAATCGAAGAAAGGAATTGGGACCTCTCAATATTCAAAAAAATGGAGGAACTTTCAAAAAAATACAATTTGAAATATGCCGGCAACAATTGCTATATAAATAGTGACGATGCTGTTGCAGAAAGGGCTTTTTTAGCCGCGGTTGATTTCTTAGAACAAGTAGGAATCTATTGCATTACAACACAAAGGCTCGTGCAGTTTTCAAGAAAAGAAGTCCTTGAAGCGATTGAAGACGCGCCCAAAGAGGTAAAAATTGGAAAAGGCAAAGATTTAAGAATATATAGCCAGAAAAAAGTAGAAGGCAACGAGACACTCAATAATTGCCCTGGACTACATTCACCATTTACTGAAGAAATAGGACCTTTGGTGGTGAAGAATTACGCTCAAATTGCCGCTGCCGATTTCTTATGCGGATTTAATTTCACAGCAGTAGAAGGTAGAGAAATATTTGGATTACCTTTAGAAGCCTATGCTTCAATAAGAGAAGTCGCATTGGTGCGAGAAGGGATAAGGATGGCAGGTCGTCCAGATATGGCCATCGTGCTGTATCCGATAAGCACAAGGGCTGCTGCTCTTATTGCACCGATAGATCCCGATTTCGGATTAAGGAGAACTGATGGGATCGTGCTTTCTCTGTTGCCCGACATTAAGATGGAGCAAGATCTGCTGACGGCTGCAGTCGTGTATGAGAAGTATGGATCTTTTAAAATTAACACTGCTGGGGGAACGATAGGAGGGTTCTGTGGAGGAGCAGGGGGCGCAATAATCGAGGCTATTGTCAAGGCCATAGGTGGGTGGCTTGTGTATAGGACAATTTCATGTGCTTCTGGTGTATATAGGCTACAGGTTTCTACATCAAAGAAGATAGCAATCGAACCGGAAAGGCTTTGGGCTGATTCAATTGCCTTTCAGGCACTGAATAACTGGACGAATACGATTTGCCTGGGAGATGTGGGCGGTCAGTCTGGACCTGGAACTGAAACCCATCTTATGGAAGTGGGTATCAACGCCGTCCACAAAGCTGTCAATGGGGCCAATTTATGGACACCGCGGCAGGCTAAGGCTAGAATGAATGCGAGTATGACTCCTTTAGAATCGGAGTTTGCCATTGAGATTGGCGAGGCAATCAGAAAATCAGGTGTGACAAGAAAAGATGTGAATCTAATGATTGAAAAGTTGGCCGGCAAAGTAGAGGGGAGAGAGACCGAGAGCGGTCCAGAGGATATTCGAGAATGTTACAATCTTGTTCACCATCGACCCACCGAAGAATACAGAGATATTTATATGAAAGTGAAAAAAGTTTTCGAAGAATGCGGAGTTCCGATTTCTTTAGAAACATAAAAACTTTCTGAGCGTGAACAAATCCAATTGTTAACATAATTTGAAAGGAGACTGAAGATGAATTCAGGTGCAAAAAAAGAACCTCCATTCAGGGAAAGAGATAAGAAGTTGTTGGATGAATTGGAGAATGCCATTTTAAGTTACGAACCGGAAAAAGCCAAGCATTCAGCTCGGGACATTATAGAAAAAGGAATTGATCCAATTTCGGTGATGAATCATACAATAGCAAACATTGCCAGAATTACAGGAGACAAATTTGAGAAGGGGGAAATATTTCTCCCTCATTTGGTTTTTGTCGGTGATATTCTGTCAGAGGTATCAGAGATATTGGAATCTAATTTAAGCTCAGAGGAATCCAAAGAGTTCTCTGGAAAAACAATCGTCATAGGTACTGTTGAAGGTGATATTCATAGTATAGGTAAGAATATAGTGGCAATGATGCTGAAAGCCAACGGATTCAAAGCATTCGATCTGGGCGTAGATGTAAAAAGTGATAAATTCATTGAGCAAGCTAAAGAGAAAAACTCTCAAATCATTGCTATGTCTTCACTGCTTACAACTACAATGCCATACCAGAAAGAAGTGGTGGAAGAGTTAAAGCGCCTGGGTTGTAGAAATCTATTCAAAGTAGTAGTGGGCGGGGGGCCAATAACCAAAGAATGGGCGGATGAGATCGGAGCTGATGAATATGGAGAGGATGCGATAGATGCTATTGACATATGCAAAAAACTTGTTAAAAACTCATAGACCATCAGGTGCGTGATCTACAGTGAAATACTTCTTAGGGGATGTACTACGCCCCAAACAGATTTTGCATTCATCTACTTAACTCGCACAAGAGTATATAGAAGAGTTTTTGTACGGAAAAGGATTGGAGGATCCAGAGAAAAAAATCATCCGGGAAATTGAAAATCCTCAGATATGGTTGATAAACAAGAAGCTTTCATCGCTGAGGGTTGAAAAAAGAAAACGACCTAGTCAGGCTAAGCGATGATAAGAAACCGTTTTTTTTAATTGGCTTAAGATCGACGCGATCTGGGCCCGGCGAGAAATTATAGAGATAGTGAAACCTTACTACTACAATCTTCGTGATGTAAACAAGTCTGTGAAATCAATCCGCACTGGCCGAACGTATGTGCACCGGAAAGAAGATGTTTTGTTCATTTTTGGTATTCAAGGAATACACTGATTCTGCCTCGTTGAACGAGTTCTGAACTTACCGATTGATATGGCTTTGGACGTCTCCATCAAGGTCGATAGCAAGGAATGTTCCTAAATGAAATCACAGAATTTTGACCTTTGACGTAGCCCTGCTAGCGGCGTGTAGTTCTTTTCAAAATAAGGAAATCACAAAACTTTGACGCAGCCCTGCGGAACAACCGGATCCCTAGTTCCGTACGGGCGCGAATAC
>JAGLRY010000373.1 GCA_023135995.1 Candidatus Aminicenantota bacterium
AATTGTCAGATTGGTTTGCTGGAAGAACAAAGTAAATAATTGAAATTGCTTCAGTTGTAATAAGTATCGACATTTTTTATGAATAATTCAGGTTATAAGCATACAAATTCGTAGAAACATACGTTTGTGTGCAGGTTTGGGGAAAATTGATTTTTTTCACGCAATTTTTTAGACAAACAATTGATAAAGGAGGATTTCTTCGATGAAAAAGAAGGAAAATTTAAAAGATGGAACAGAGATCACAATAAGGAAATTGGCTTTGAGTGATCTGGACCGTCTAATGGAGTTTTACAGTGAACTTCCTGAAAATGACAAGAAATACTTCCGGGTGGATGTCACAAAACGGGATGTGGTTGAGCAGAGGATCAAACAGACCAGACAAGGAAATTTTTTCCGGCTTGTGGCTCTTTACAACGATAAGATCATAGCGGACGGAAATCTGGAACTGTCCGCTGAGCAGTGGCGCAAGGACCAAGGCGAGCTGAGAGTGATCGCGGCCAAAAACTTCCAACACAAAGGATTGGGCACGATCATGCTGAGGGAGCTGTATTATCTTGCAGCACAGAACAACGTAAAAAATGTCATCGTGAGGATCATGCGGCCTCAGAAGGCAGCCCGGGCTATCTGCCACAAGCTTGGGCTCCGGGAGGAGACCGTCATTCCGGATTATGTGCGCGACATCTCAGGGAAAAAGCAGGACATGATCGTCATGACAGGTGATATGAAGGAATTCTGGGAAGAGCTTGAGCACTTCTACGAAGCTTCGGATTGGAGGCATCACCGTTAGTGTGACTTTGAGAAGATGCTCTTCAGAAAAACACCCTTGATCTTGAAAAGCGATATTACACAAGATTCATAACAATTGGGGAACCTTTGGATGAAGCCCCTGAAGTTACCTTCGGCGTCGATTGCGGCTCCTCTCCTCCTTTTTATTTATGGGTTCGGCATCCATGGCCCACATGCCCCTGCCATGGGTGGCGATCACGATGATGTTGTCTCTGGGATGGATGATCAGGTCGTGAACGAACGTGGAGGGGAGATTCCCTCCCAGCACATCCCATGTGGCTCCCGCATCTTTTGATATATAAACACCTATGTCGGTTCCCACATAAAGGATGTTTTTGTCTGAGGGGTCCTCCCGGATGACATTGACAGGTCCTAAGGGGATTCCTTTCGAGATGTCCTGCCATGTCTTCCCGTAGCCGGTAGATTTCCAGACATAGGCCGCAAAATCGTCGTCACGCTTCCCGTTTTGTGTCAGGTATAAAGTCCCCAGATCAAAGGCAGAGGCGACGACTCTGGATGCCCATTTTCTATAGGGCAAATCCTTTATGATCTCCTGCCAGTTTTTTCCGCCGTCTTTGGTGACATAGACTTTGCCGTCGTCTGTTCCCACGTAGATCAATCCGAATTTGAGGGGAGACTCAGAAATGGAAAAAAGTGTCTGATAAGGGATGTCACCCATCTCCGATTTGATGTTGTAGGAGAGGTCCGGGCTGATCCTCTCCCATGTGTCACCCCGGTCTCGGGAGCGGAACAAATATTGCATCCCGTGGTAGATAATGTTGGGATTGTGCGGAGAAATGATAAAAGGGGCGACCCACTGTCCTCTGAGACGAGGTTCGTTCTCGTACATTTTTGGGAGGATCTGAGTGGTGCCCTCTCGGCCAGGAATCCTGAGGTCTGAGCGAGCGATACGCCCGTAGAATCCCGCAGAATAGACGATATTCGGGTCTGTGGGATCGATGGCATGACTGCATCCCTCTCCTCCTGGAGCTCTTTCAAATTCCACGGCCGGAATCTTGCCTCTGCCCTGGCTCAGGTCCACAACTCCCCTGAAGCTTCCGTGATCCTGCATGGATCCATACACACGAAAGGGTTTATCCATATCATAATTGAGGTTAAAAAACTGGCACACGGGGAGGTTATGGAGGAATTGAAGCCAAGTTTCCCCTCGATCATAAGAGATCACGATACCTCCATCGTTCACGTTGACGATGTAGTCGGAATTGTCAGGATCGATCCACAAGCCGTGATGGTCTCCGTGCATCCCGCGTAAACGACGGAAGGTTTTTCCTCCGTCGTTCGACACATTCAAGCCCAGCCCCATCGTGTAGATGGTGTTCTCGTCGTTGGGGTCCACGCGCATCTGGCCGAAAACCCAACCGTAAGTGGCCGAATGGCGTTCCATGTATGTTTTCATCTCTTCATCCAGGCCACTCATCTGTCTCCAGTTTTCCCCCTTGTCGTCCGACCTGTAGACGGTTGCTCCTTTAATATTGCCACTCGAGGGTCGTCCATAAGAATCTACTTTTCCCGGATCCGCTGCCCGAGAGATCTCATAGTTATCGACAAAGGCGTAGATCACATTCGGGTTTGACCTTGCCACGTCGATCCCGATCCTTCCCCTGTATTTGGGTTCGGGAAGGCCGTTGTTTATAGGGGTCCACGTCTGGCCGGCGTCTATCGTCTTGTAGATGCCGCTCTCTTTGTATTCTTCAAAATTCCTGGGATCGTTCCATTTCAGCCGGACCCGTTGCCAGGTGGCTGCATAAAGGGTTTCGGGGTCAGCAAGATCCATCACCAGGTCGATAGCTCCGGTTCTCTCGTTGATGTAGAGAACCTTGCTCCAGGTTTCCCCTCCGTCAACGGTTTTGTAGACACCGCGCTCTGCGTTATCGGTCCATTCGTGTCCAGAGGCAGCCACATACACGATATCGGGATTTTCCGGATGGATGACGATCCGGGCGATGGTGTGGGTGCCTGTTAATCCCATGTGCCGCCAGGTCTTGCCTCTATCTGTGGATTTGTACACACCGCTTCCCGCCATCGAGCTTCTGAAGATGTTCGGCTCACCGGTTCCCACCCAAATGATCTGATCGTCCGAGGGAGCAAGCGTCACGTCCCCGATAGATGCAGACGCCTCCTGGTCGAAGATCGGCTCCCAGGTGGTCCCTTCGTTGTCTGTTTTCCACACACCGCCGGATGCGGTCGCTACATATATCGTGTAATGTTTTCCCTTTGGAGTAACCACAGCAATATCTGTGCTTCGTCCACTCACGTTCGTGGGTCCCAAATGTTGCCAGCTCATTTCCTTAAATGGGGAATTTTCCTTCATCTTCACGTGCTGGTCGAACCACTGTATGCGGAGTGCGGGGTCTGTGGAGTGTATAAGCTTCTGCTGTTTCTTTTGGACCGAAAATGCAAGCGAAACCACAATAAGGATGAAAATGCACACCAGTAACATTTGTCCATAACTATGCCTTCGGAATATCATTTGTCCTCCTTTCTTATAACAATATTTGAAGTCTCTTTTATATCACAAATCCTCATATGAGCACAGTAAGAAAAGGGGACGGTTCTATTTTTTTCTAAATGGAAACAATTTCAAAAATGTAGGGACCGCTTCCCAAACGGTCCGTTAGCAAAGGCCCCTACATCACTTTATCCATACTTGGTCTGTTTCCCTTATATCGGCCTAACTTTTTTGTTGAAGTCCGATTCTCTCGGAAGGTTGGAATAAGAGGAAGAAAAGATGCGCTGCCAAAGAGGCTCAGAACGATTTCCATCTCTTCAGTTTCTGTTGACCAAGTCTGTAAACTAATGGTAGTCTTAACATTTGCGAGTGTTAATAGGCAAGGATACTGCGAAATCGGAGGTTGTTCCATGAGGATAAGAGGTATCGGCTGCAGCATGCCGGATCGAGTAGTAAAGAATGATGAAGTTCTCAACCTAATCAAGAAATACAGCCAGCCGTTAATGAATAACGGACAGATGGAAAGCATATTGGCAAGAGTCAAGACTCTGTTTAGACTATCGGGAACCCAAGAACGACGGTGGCGTTCAGATGGAGAACGGGCCTATGATTTTGGAAAAAGAGCCGCAGAGATTGCGCTCGAACGAGCGGAACTGAAGCCCGATGATATCGACCTGCTTATATATGTTGGCGTGGGTAGAGGTTGGGTTGAGCCCGGCATGGGAACATTCTTCCAAAATGAATTGGGTATGAAGAATGCCACTACCTTCGACCTGCTCGATGCCTGTATGAGCTGGCTGAGAGCTATCCATGTCGCCTACAACTTCCTCAAAAACGGTGTCTATAAGAACATCATGATCTTGAATGTTGAGTTCAACAAGGGTTACGAGAAATGGGAAATTCAGAGTGTTGATGAATTGGCATATCGCTTCGCCCAGTGCACCATCGGTGAAAGCGCCACTGCGACCATACTATCGAACGGCGACGTGGAGATAGAGCCTTACTTTGTCTTTAAAACCGATCCAAGCCTCCATGATCTCTGCAAAATCCCCCTAGCAAGCATCGGTTCATACAACGATAAGGAGCGCTGTCCAGAGCTCGACCCCTTGGTGTTTTTTGCGTACAGCGCTGATCTGTTCAAAGCTGCCAAGAAGATGATTCCAAAGCTATTTAAAAGAAGCGCCGAATTGAAAAAGCGGAAATGTGACATCGCATTCGCACATTCGGCTTCTGCAACATTGATCGACAAACTTGCAAAATATCTGCACAAGGACGACGTTATCGTCAACCTCTACTCGAAGTTCGGCAACACTGTGTCCGCCTCGATTCCCACAGCCATGTGTTGGGCGTTGGAGAACGATCGACTCAAGCGTGGGATGCATATGATGCTGGTTATGGGGAGCGCCGGTTTTTCTGCCGGGGTTTGCCACATGGTGTATTGATAGAGTTGGGGGAAACACCCATGAATCGAGGAGCTGGGACGACTGGCGATGTCGTCTGAACGTCCTGAATTTGTGGCAGGGCGGTGTGCGGTCTTTGCGAAAAGCGATTTGGTGCACGTCCAGCAGGGAACACCCCATGGGGATACGAGATCTCAGATTTGCTTGAACCCGCCAACTTTTGACTGATGGTGAGATTTAATTAAGCTGTTAGTGTCTATCTTCCCTGGAGAGAGCGTCTGACTACGAATCAGTAGGTCGGCAGTTCGAATCTGTCCGGGCGTACCAGAGTAAATCTTTGTTTCCTCTGGTATTTTTATTCCTTCCCTTGTTTTGAGTTTTCAATCCTAGTACCACAGTTTCAGCTGGTTTCAACCGAATTTGTGACACGAGTGTGACACGGGGAGGTGTCTATTTCGACATCATTACCCAAATAAGGAGGTTAAAATGTGTCAAATGCATGACAGAATTAAGTTGTTTGCAGGCGGCGGGTGTCTTTGGAATCCAGGAAAAGGAGCTATTGGGTTTATTGTTTGTGATAAAGATGGCTATGAACTGGACAGAAGATACTGGTGTATAGGTCATTCAACCAATAACCGGGCAACCTATGAGTCGCTCATTGAAGGACTTGAATTCATTAGAAGGTACACTCCCGGATATGTGAATTGTTTTCTGGAAAATAAGCTTGTCGTTAACCAGGCAAAAGGATGGTGGTCAGTGAACAATAATGAGCTTAAGTGGTTATTGAATAGGGTGAACAATAATGAGAGCTATTTTGTAAGGGTATACTACACTCTTGTGAAAAGCACACATCCAATGATTCTTGAAGTAGAAACTGGGACACAATGGGACTTATGCAACAGCTCGGCGTTATTCCGACACGGTAGCAGGAACTGTGAAATCATTAAAAGTAGGTTCAAACTTCACCTTAAAGAAG
>JAGLRY010000374.1 GCA_023135995.1 Candidatus Aminicenantota bacterium
CTGTCGAAGCTTCATCCGAATCTCTATCTCGAGATTTCCGGACTGCCTCCTAAAAATCTCCTGAAATATTTTCCGGACCTGGACAAGAACATCGACAAAGTTGTTTATGGTTCGGACTGGCCCGGGATTCAGACCATCTCCCAAAATATCGAAGCGATAAAGCAACTGCCGCTTTCTGAAGAATCCAAGGAGAAGATCCTCTATAGAAACGCTCTCCAGATTCTGGAACGGTCAAAAACTCATACCTAACCCGTTGAGGTTGCGGAGAAAAGAATGACTTTATACGTGTTTGAAGGACAACGCCCCCAAGTCGGAGAGGACTCATTCATTGCCGAATCAGCCACGGTCATCGGTAACGTCAAGATCGGAAAAAACGTATACGTCGGTCACGGCGTTATCCTTCGGGGAGATTACGGGACAATTATCGTGGGAGACGGAACGGCTTTGGAAGAAGGAGTCATCGTTCACGCCAGGCCGAAGGATAAAACTGTGTTTGGTGAACAGGTGACCGTCGGACATGGCGCTATGGTTCATAACGCCCACATCAAAGATTTTGCAGTGATCGGCATGCGATCCACGATCAGTGATTTCAGCATCGTGGGCGAGTGGACCATCATCGGAGAGATGAGCCTCGTGAAAAGAAACCAAAAGATCCCTGATGGCTCAGTGGCTGTGGGCTCTCCGGCCAAGGTTATCGGGAAAGTGACAACCGAACAGAAGGAGTTTTGGAGTTACGGGAAAAAACTATACATAGAGATGGCTAAACGATATCAGGCTCCCGGCGCTTTTTATCCGATCGATCCGGACAAAAAAAAGAACTTTTGAATTCCTCTATGGTTAGGTCTTTGGTCAGGCTTTTTGAGTAACAGAATGCTCTACGATCTTCTTCGCAAGACGGCGGAAACATATCCTGAGAGGACGGCCGTGATCTGCGGGGACAAACGGTTCGATTACAGAGAGTTCAGTGAGAGGGTGGACCGGCTTGCGAACGGACTCCGATCTCTCGGCATCCGAAAAAACGACAAGGTGGCGATCCTCCACAAAAACTGCCACCGGTTTCTGGAGACATATTTTGCGGCTGCCAAGATCGGAGCCGTACTCGTCCCCATGAATTACCGCCTTTCTGCTGACGACTATGCCTATATCCTGGACAATTCCCAAACCAAGCTCCTCATTGCACAGTTGGAGCTCATCCACCATTGCCTTCAGCGTAAGGGTGCTCAAACGCCTCTCAAGAACCAGAAAACACTTCCGCCACTCAAGCACCGGGATGTGCTTCTGCTAAGTGAGAACCAGGAAAAACTTCCTCAACTCGAACATATCGTTTTCACCGATGCAAACACAAATTCAGAGTCAATTCTAAAAATTAGCGAGAGATGCCTAACGTATGAATCTCTCCTGGAGAAAACATCTTTAAGCGGAGGGATAGAAACACCCATCCATGATACCGATATCGCTCAAATTTACTACACGAGCGGCACCACGGGAAAACCTAAAGGAGTGATGCTAACGCATAAAAACAACTGGGTTCATGCAGAGAATACAAAGAAAGAATTAGGGCTTAATAAAGAAGATAGATGGCTTCATGTCTCACCTATGTTCCACCTGGCTGATGCGTGGGCCGTGTGGGCGATCACCAATGTTGGAGCCACACACGTGATG
>JAGLRY010000375.1 GCA_023135995.1 Candidatus Aminicenantota bacterium
AAAGTGGTGAGAGAGGATGGGACTGAGGTGACACCCGATGAGAGCGAGGTTGGAGAAATCCTGGCAAAGGGCGACACGGTCACTCCCGGCTACTGGCGTTTGCCGGAAGAGACGTCCCAGCGCATCGTGGATGGATGGTTGCACACCAAAGACCTCGCCGTTGTCAATCCCGAAGGATATGTGACGATCGTGGACAGAAAAGACGATGTGATCCTCAGCGGAGGGGAGAACATCTACTCTGTCGAGGTCGACGATGTGTTGTATGCGCACCCGTGTATTTTGGAGGCGGCTGTCTTTGGTTTACCGGATCCGATTTGGGGAGAGAGGGTGACAGCTGCAGTCGTATTGAAAGAGGACGAAGATGTCAAGGAGGAGGAGATCATAGACTTCTGTAAAGAGCGCATCGCTCCTTTTAAAGCGCCCAAAAAGGTGATCTTCACAGATTGTTTGCCTAAAACAGGGTCGGCGAAGATCTGCAAATACAAACTCCGGGAGGAGTTTAAGAGGAAACACAAAAAGGAGATAAGGAAGGGCATAAGGTGAAGTCAAAGGAGGGTCAATCACATGGATGATAGATATGAAGCGATTGCCAGAGACATCCAGAAGTCGCTACATGTTGTTGCCTTCACAGGGGCTGGCATCTCATCAGAAAGTGGGATCCCCACCTACAGGGGGGCAGGCGGCCTCTGGAATAAATACGATCCCAACCGCTATGCCAGCATCCACTATTTCAAGAAAGACCCTTCCTACTACTGGCGTTTCTTTAGAGACGTCCGATACCCGATGCTCAAAAAAGTGGTTCCCAATAAAGCGCATCTGGCTCTGGCAGAAATGGAACAAATGGGATACATGCAGACGGTAATCACTCAGAACATCGACGGCCTGCACCAGGAAGCGGGCTCCACCTCGGTGATCGAGCTACATGGGACAACACGTTTCATCACCTGTACGAGCTGCGCTGAAGAATATCCGATGGAAGCCGTTTTCCCGATATTGGATGAGGAGATACCACCCCTGTGCCAGGAATGTCAGGGTGTATTGAGGCCAGCTGTTATTTTCTTTGGCGAATCCCTAAATCCGCAGGTTATCGGTAGGGCTTATGAAGAGGCGGATTGCTGTGATTTTCTCCTTGTCGTGGGGAGTTCTCTTGTTGTCTATCCAGCCGCCGATCTTCCTGTTACTGCCAAGCAAAGAGGAGCGGGCTTGGCCATTATCAATAAAGATCCCACACCCATGGATCAACTTGCGGATTATGTCATCCATGAGGAGGCGGGAACGGTTCTCCCCCAAATCGTCAAATTCTTAACGCCTGTTTAAAAAAGGAATCGCATCACACCTATACCACCCTCATGGATTCTCTTTGAAGCATCTGTTTCCCTCCATATCACATGGGGAATGAATTATAGCAAGCTGTCAGATTGACCATAAAATTACTCTGTGTTATATGTTGTTAAACAGAACCTTCAACATGGACCTGATGACTTTTCTGTACACCATCCTCGGTTTAGGGCTATTACTTCTTTTGTCCGCCTTTTTCTCGGGATCAGAAACAGCCCTATCAGCCTTGAGCAAAATACAAATTCAGAGGATGAGAGACGCTGATGGAGAACAGCGTTCCGCCGTCATTAAATTCCTGGACGAGCCCCGCAGGCTTTTCATCACTGTGCTATTCGGCAATACACTTGTGAACATGGCCTTTATCAGTATTATGGGTTCACTCATCTACGACACTCTTTTTAGAGGGCAAAATCCGGCCATGGCATATGTGGTGGTCATTCTTTTAGTAACGGGTTTTCTTCTGATCTTTGGAGAGATCACTCCAAAAACGTTTGCGATCAAACATGCAGAGAAACTGTCTCGAATCGTGGCTCTCCCGTTATGGTTTTTCTCTGATCTCATCTATCCTTTCAGAAAGATCTTACGTTTCATAACCGATATTCTGCTTCCTCTTTTTGGAGTCCACAGCATGATCGATGAAACGCCGATCACAAGTGAAGAAATTCGATCGATCGTAAGAACAACCGAAGAACATGGTGCCCTCGATAAAAAAGAGGAAGAACTCCTGCTGAACATCATCGAGCTTCACGACACCAAAGTGAAAGAGATCATGGTTCCCCGTGTTCAGATGGTGAGTATCGAGGTTTCGGAGACCATCGAGGCTGCATTCCAGAAAACCAAAAAGGCGGGTTATTCCAGGCTTCCTGTATACAGGGATGAGATCGACAACATATGTGGGATCTTTTATGTCAAGGATATGCCCCGCTGGAAAGACATAAGCCTAGAAATACTGAATAGAAAAAATATCAACGAGCTCACACTGGATGAGTTTCTCAATCATCAGAATTTTCTCAATTCTCTGAATCCTGAACATGAGAACACTCTGATCAGAGCTCCCTTTTTCGTTCACTTAACCAGAGACTGTGGATCCTTGTTAGCAGAAATGACGAAAAAGAATCAGCCCATGGCTATACTCTTGGACGAGTTCGGGGGAGTCTCGGGAACGGTTACCGAAGAGGACATTGTGGAAGAGGTGATCGGTGAGATTATGGACGAATACGACGCGCTCCCTCCAAATATGATCATTAAAGATCCCTCAGACCCTTCCAGCTACTTGGTGGCAGGATCTTTGAGCCTTCGGAGCGTCAACAAAGACATCAAACTTGATCTAGATCTTTCTGTTGCAGATACTATAAGTGGGTATGTCATCAGCCTCTTTGGCTCAATACCGGGCGCTGGTGAAACCTATGCGGATGAACACAA
>JAGLRY010000376.1 GCA_023135995.1 Candidatus Aminicenantota bacterium
TTCACAGCGACCTCAGCCGTATGCGTGACGGGTTTGACGGTTAAGGAAACACCCACGTATTTCTCTCCTGTGGGACAAGTGATATTGCTGGTTCTCTTTCAGATGGGAGGCCTGGGGATCATGGCCTTTTCCACGCTTATCCTGCTTGTCGCGGGGAAGAGGATATCTGTAAAAGACAGGATCATCATTCAGGAGGGCTACACCCCGTCTTCAATCAAGAATGTGAAAGGGTTGATCAGAAATATTTTTGTCTACGCATTGATTATTGAAGGAGTGGGCACAACATTTCTCTATGTCCACTGGTGCAGCCAATCCTCCGCACCTCGAGCGCTATTTAAGTCCGTTTTTCATTCTGTTTCCGCCTTTTGTAATGCGGGGTTCTCCCTTTCAAGCGACAGTTTTATCTCCTGTCGTGGCGATTTCTTGGTGAATATCATTCTTGTTGTTTTGATCGTTACCGGAGGATTGGGCTTTTTGGTTCTTCAAGAACTTAAAGACGTTTGGAGTTCATGGATCAGGCGTAAAAAGGTGCACATCTCGCTTCATACCAAGCTTGTGCTGACGCTGACTTTATTTCTTGTTGCTGTTCCAGCCCTCCTTATCTTTGTCATTGAGGGGGATCGTGCTATGCAGGATTTCGGAGTCAAGGAAAAGATCCTGGCTTCTTTTTTCCAGGCAGTAACAGCTCGTACAGCCGGATTTAATACTTTGGAGTTAAACACTCTGAGCTTTGCCAGTGTATTCCTGTTGATTGTACTGATGTTCATCGGTGCTTCCCCAGGTTCTACAGGGGGCGGGGTGAAAACGAGCACAGTCGGTGTGATTTTTGCTTTTTTGAAATCAAAGATTCAGGCTAGGGAGTCAGTCAACCTGTATTACAGAACTCTTCCGCTTGAGTTGATCACAAAAGCTTTTACAGTCGTTACCCTAAGTATCGGCGTTATTTTTCTTTCCGCCTTCGTCCTTTTTATCGCTCAAAAAGGAGGAACCATGGAGGGAGTGTTTTTTGAGGTTGTATCTGCCTTTGGGACAGTAGGCCTATCACTCGGCATCACTCCAATGCTGACAGGATTAGGCAAGATAATCCTTGTGTTCACCATGTATGTCGGAAGAATCGGCCCTCTGACACTCCTCTATGCATTGAGCCGTCGCAGGTCTTTCGGAAAATATGAGTATGTTGAGGAATCCGTTATGATCGGATAAACTTATTTCTCATAAGTTTGGTTGAAGGAGCAGGAGCATGAAGTTTTCGGTGATCGGACTGGGAAGTTTTGGCTCTAATGTCGCAAAAACACTGTATGAAATGGGGCATGAAGTCGTTGCCATCGATGAAGAAAAATCCAAGGTTGACGATATGAAAGATGCAGCGACTCATGCCGTCCAAATGAATGCCGCGGACAAGGAAAATCTCCAGGCTGTGGGGATCACGGATATGGATGTTGTGGTGGTGAGTTTAGGTCCCGATATGGAATCCTCCGTACTCACGACACTTTACTTGAAAGAGATGGCAGTCCGCAGGATCGTTGCCAAGGCCCTTACCGAGGACCATGCAAAGATCCTGGAGGCGGTGGGAGCAACAGAGGTGATCTATCCCGAAAAGGACATGGCAATCAAGACCGCTTTGCGGCTGAGCAATCCGAATATTTTGGAATACCTGCCGCTCATTTCTGGGTTAACGGTTCAGGAGATTGCTGCACCCGAGAAATTCATCGGCAAAAGCCTGAAAGAGCTGGACTTGAGGAACAAGTATGACATCCAAGTCATGGCTATCAAAGGGATCATCCCGGAGAAGACCACGTTCATGCCCAAAGCGGATTTTGTCATAAAAGACAGTGACATTCTGATCATTCTGGGGGAGGAGAAACAGCTCAAAAAGCTCGACGCCAAAAAGTCTTTTGCCCCCTAGCAGTATTACAGAGTCAAGATGCGATGCAGGGCCCGCTCCGCGAGCGGACCGATAAGGTGTTTTGGAATAACGATTCTTATTATCAATCCAGTAGTGTATCCAGGATAAACAGCGCAACCTCCTTGGCTCCCTTGCCGCTTTCCTTGGTTGGGCCGACACAAGAGGGGCATCCTTCTGCACAGAGACACGCTCTGATCGTATTCCTGCACTGTTCGAGAAGATCATTCTGCAGGTCGAAAAGTGATGGGCTCAATCCTATTCCGCCGGGAAAACTGTCGTAGATGAATATATTCGGTTCAAATGAAATATCTGTGGGGTCAACGGGCATCTCACCTTTGGACAGCTGGGGAGGGAGATTGCGGGGAGGAAGTGATTTCCCTGTTGTGTTGTCTCCGATCGAAACCCCCACGTCGCGCAGGTCGCACATCATAAAAAGGGGAGAAACATGGTGGAGACAGTAGGAGAGGCCGAAAAGCCCATTGATCTTCTCCACCGATGAATACGGCAAAGCGTGGAAAACTTTTGCGGGGATGGTTAGCCAATAGGCTGTCGTATGCATCTCGTTCTGGGGAAGACTGAGGTCTCCGGCGCCGACATTCTCCATGGTGTACAGTTTTATTTTCTTGAATCCCACAACCTGAGTGGCCACATGCACCTCTCCATGGTTAAAGGACATTCTTGTGTGGTCTTTTATCGAAAAAACATCCAAGATCTTGATTTTGGTGTAGTCGATGGCATCTGTGTAATAATCGATATCTGTTTTTCTCACATAGGCCTTGCGCCGGGCGAAATCCAAGTCATCGACATAATACTGCTCGCCTTCTATGATGTAGATCGCTTTCGGATGAAGTGCCGTCAGAGCCGCAGTAAAATCCACTTCGGCGATCGCCGTGGATTTTTCCGTGGTGTCAACGACAACAAAATTATCGGAGCTGATGCTCCTGAGGCTGACTCCATCGGCAGGATAGGCATCGGATGTCCAATACCACTTGTCCTTCGAATGATGGATAAGTTTTTCATCCTCGAGAAATTCAAGGATTTCGCCGATATCCATGCGTCCAAACTTCTCTCCATCCACGAAGGGCAACTCGAATGCGGCACACTCGATGTGACTGACAAGGATAGAAAGGTTGTCCGGGTTGATAAGGGCCTTTTCGGGGTTTTTCGTGAAGAAATAATTGGGGTGGTTGATGATGAACTGGTCGAGAGGCGAACTGGTTGCCACAAGAACGGCTGCAGACGTCCCTGTTTTTCGTCCGGCTCTGCCAGCCCTTTGCCAAGTGCTCGATATGCTTCCCGGGTAACCGGCGAGGACGGAGACGTCCAGGCTCCCGATATCGATCCCGAGTTCGAGCGCATTGGTTGAGACGATTCCCCTGATCTTTCCCTCGCGCAATCCCTTCTCGATCTCGCGCCGGCGCAACGGGAGATACCCTCCTCTGTAGCCGCGGATGAGCCCTTCCTGCTGGATGTTTTTTTCAAAATCTCCCTTGAGATAAGTGACGAGAACCTCTGTCACGAGGCGGCTTTGTGCAAAAACAATGGTCTGCAGCTCGTTTTTCAGGAATATTCCAGCTACACGCCGTGATTCATTGACATAAGAACGCCGGATTCCCAGGTCTCTGTTGACCACTGGTGGATTGTAGAAGATGAAATATTTCTCACCTTTGGGGGCGCCATCCTCTTCAACCAGATCGACGGGTGCCTCTATCATTTTTTCTGCCATTTCTTGAGGATTGGCGATTGTGGCCGTGCACATGATGAACTGCGGTGAGGACCCGTAGAAGTTGGCTATTCTCTTTAGTCTTCTCAGGATATTCGCCAAATGACTGCCAAAGATCCCGCGATAGTTGTGAAG
>JAGLRY010000377.1 GCA_023135995.1 Candidatus Aminicenantota bacterium
CGGGCAAACCGATCTCACAGCATCGACTTCGTTGTAGCTCATTCGTAGTAGTTTACTACAACTTCATGAGCCACTTCCTTGCCGCTGCAGCAACCTCGGTCCGTGAATAATCCAGCTCAAACCTGAATTATTCATAAAATCTGCCGACAAATTTATATTAAAAGGCCACTCAATATTTTATTGGATTATAAAAATAATACTTGACAAATAAGAGATATTACTATTTAATAATTATATGCAATTACAGAACAAAGAAGAATGTCTCGATGCTTTCATTGAAAAATGCAGAGAGCATAATCTTAAGATAACGCCCCAACGATGTGCCATATACAAGGAGATCTTCAATTCAGAAGAACATCCCTCGGCTGAGGCTGTATATAACGCGATTCATAAAGAATACCCGAATATTTCTTATGACACTGTGAACAGGACACTCCTCACTTTTGCGGATATTGGAATCGTTGATATAGTCAGAGGCCAGAGCGGACCAAGACGATTTGATCCCAACACGGATGGACATCATCACATTTATTGTGTGAACTGTGGTGAATTTTTTGATTTTTACAATGAGGATTATGATAATCTAAAGATTCCTGATGATCTTCAGCAGAAGTTTGATATTATAGGCAAGCGGGTTGTTTTGAATGGGATTTGTAAACAATGCAAAAAGAGCAAGTCTTGACTTGCATTTTAACAGACCTGGTTTTATGAATAATACAGGTGGATAAATAAATTAAAAAAAGGAGTTGGTCAAACAATGGGTAAAACAGAAGAAAACATCAAAGCAGCTTTTGCGGGTGAGTCCCAAGCAAGGAACAAGTACACCTATTTTGCAGAAGTCGCAAGGCAGGAGGGCTACCACTACATCGCCAAGGTCTTCGAAGAGACAGCAGCGAATGAAATGGAGCATGCACGCGACCATTTCAAGCTTTTGAAGGGCGTCGGCACCACCGCAGAGAACTTGGAAATAGCCATTAGTGGAGAGCATTACGAAACAGTCGAGATGTATCCAACATTTGCTAAGGAAGCTGAAGAAGAAGGGAACCAAGAAGCCACCATCTTATTCAAGATGATCGGAAAGATCGAAGAAAAACACAGGGAGCGCTATAAAAGACTGTTAGATATGGTGAAGAACGGCACGGTCTTCAAGAGGGAACAGCCCATCAAGTGGAAATGCAGCGTTTGCGGTTATACTGTCGAAGGCACCGAACCCCCGCCAAAATGCCCTGCCTGCAAGAATCCCAAAGAGTTTTACGAACCGTCCAGTTTGGATCTCTAATCTGAGGAGCAAACATGGCTATCTATAAGTGCTCCGTCTGCGATACTGAATACGACGAAGACAAAGAAGGAAAGAAGTGGGACGAGCTCACAGACGATTGGACCTGCCACGTCTGTGAGTCCGGCAAATCCTTTTGGAAGATTGTTGACGTAGCACCTGGCCCGGATGTATCTGATGGAGAACCCAAGGATACATCCGGGTCTCCCGATGATCTCAAGAGGTTATCCGATGACCTCGAAGTTCATATGACAGATATCCACGAGATGGCAGAAACGGGCCGATCGATCATCGAGCCCATGCGGACAAAGAAGCCCACTCCTTCATGGGATGATATCCTTATCAAAGGTGCACAACTTGCCAAACTCCCCCTCAACAAAGATGTCCCGGTCAGCACAAAAACCACGATAGGACCTATGGCCAAGAAGCCGATGGTTATCGAATCACCGGTATATGTCACCCACATGTCATTTGGCGCACTATCCAAAGAAGCAAAGATCGCTTTGGCAAAAGGGAGTGCTGCCGTAAAGACTGCTATGTGTTCGGGAGAGGGGGGGATCCTCCCTGAGTCACTGGAGAATTCCTACAAATACATATTCGAGTATGTCCCTAACAAATACGGCGCTACAGAGGAGAACCTCAAAAAGGTCGATGCCGTAGAGATCAAGATCGGACAATCGGCCAAGCCTGGAATGGGCGGTCATTTGCCCGGGAAAAAAGTCACGAAAGAAGTGGCAGAAATTCGGGGTTTCAATGAGGGCGACGACATTATCAGCCCCTCTCATTTTGATGACATCACAAACAGGGATCAACTCAAGGAAAAAGTGAGCTGGCTGAGGGAAATTTCCGGAGGCAAACCCATCGGTATCAAATTCGCTGCAGGACACGTGGAAGCAGACCTCGAAGTGGCTCTGTATGCTGAGCCAGATTTTATCACCATAGACGGGAGAGCAGGCGCAACTGGTGCCTCCCCAAAAATGGTCAAGATGGCCACATCTGTTCCTTCGATGTATGCTCTCCATCGGGCGAAAAAATATCTCCAAGAAAAAAACATCAACTATGTATCTCTCCTGATAACAGGTGGATTCAGAGTCTCCACTGATTTTGTCAAAGCACTTGCCATGGGAGCGGATGCCATTGCCATCGGCACTGCTGCCTTAATGGCCATTGGCTGTCAACAGTACCGAATATGCCACACAGGTAAATGTCCCATGGGGATCACCACTCAAGATCCAGATTTGAGGGCCAGGTTGAATATCGAGGATTCAGCCAAAGGGCTCGAAAACTTCCTGTTTGCCTCCACCGAAGAGATCAAAGATTTTGCTCGATTGACCGGGAAAAACGACGTCCACAAACTCTCCATCCACGATCTATGTACAACGAATTCTGAAATTTCGAACTACACCGACATCGAACACGTCTAACCTGGATAGTTCAGGCTAAACCTTTGTGAACATAGAAGCCCTCATCCGAGAAGTTCAGGAATACAATCCCAAGATTGATCCTGAGTCCTTGCGGACTGTCTACACTTTTATGGCAACCGATCAAGGAAGAATTCGATGATTACATCGCCAACCCCAAGTCGAACGGTTATCGCTCGCTCCACACAGCGGTTATCGGGCCTCAGCGAGACGACTGACAAACTGATTACAAGAGCTATGTGGCTAAATGTGGATTAAAGAGATGGCAGCGGCCACGTTGACTTTAATTGAGGTCTTTTGATATAAGACAATCATCCGTTTTAAGGGACCATCGTGATTTTATTGGCGGAAAAGTATCTGTTAGCAGGACAAACTCTAGACAGCATGGACTAATGGTCGGCAAAACAATCTCTCACTACAATATCCTTGAAAAGATCGGCGAAGGCGGGATGGGAGTTGTGTATAAAGCCCAAGATACGAAACTTGACCGTGAAGTTGCAATCAAAGTTTTGCCCGAGAAATTCAAGGAGGATCCGGATAGGCTATCTCGGTTCAAGAGGGAAGCGAAATTATTGGCCTCACTCAATCACCCGAATATCGCAGCCATTTATGGAATTGAAGAATACGAAGATCTACAGTTCCTCGTTCTTGAATTGGCGGAGGGCGAAGATCTTGCTTCTCGGATAGATACTAAGAAATTCGATGTACGGGAGACGCTGGGTATATGTCACCAGATTGCTGAAGCCTTAGAAGCTGCCCATGATAAAGGGATCATCCATCGCGACTTGAAGCCATCAAATATAAAAGTCACTTCCGATGGCAAAGTCAAAGTTCTGGATTTCGGTTTGGCCAAGGCGTTTGAACTTGGAAAAACGCCCGATGTCGATCTTACAAAATCACCAACCATGACAGTTGATAGCAGCCGACCTGGAATAATAATGGGTACAGCGGGCTACATGAGCCCTGAGCAGGCCAGGGGGAAGCTCCTGGATAAGAGGACGGATATTTGGTCTTTTGGGTGCATTTTGTATGAAATGCTCACAGGGAATAAGGTATTTCGAGGGGAGACAGTTTCTGATTCCATTGCAGCTGTTCTTGAACGTGAACCTGATTGGCAAGAATTGCCGGATTCAACACCTGTAAGAGTCCACAATTTGCTGCGTCGATGCCTCAGGAAGGATGCGAATCAAAGACTGCATGACATCGCAGACGCCCGCATCGAGATCGAAGAAATTCAGTCTGAAACACCAGAAACACTGCTGCCCCCATCTGAGATTACCGAAAGGAAAGCTCCCTCAAGGCCCTGGAGCCACGTGTGGCCATATGTGCTCTTGGTTATTATTACAGCCATTCTTACAGGAACAGTTGTCTGGCTTCTCATTAGATCTCCAGATTCTGCAATCCCCGTAGAAACAGGGCCAATGAAGTCCATTGCCGTCTTACCGTTCATAAACATGAGTCCTGAGGAAGGACAGGAATATTTCTGCGATGGTCTCACGGAACAGATCATCACTGCACTTAGTAATATCAAAGAATTAAAGGTTGTTGCACGAACATCGGCCTTTTCATTTAAAGGTAAAGACATGGATATCCGAGATATAGGCAATCAACTGAATGTGGAAACGATTCTTGAGGGAAGTGTCCGAAAGGCCGGCGACACCCTTCGAGTGACCGCCCAGCTCATCAAAGTGGAAGATGGTTACCATCTCTGGTCAGAGCAGTTCGATCGGAAAATGGATGATGTATTCGCCATCCAGGATGAGGTGACTTTGGCGATAGTCGATAAGTTAAAACTCGATCTTCTGAGCGATGAAAAGCCGAAGTTAATCAAGCGTTATACTGAAAATATCGATGCCTATAACTTGTATTTAATGGGTCGCTACTACTGGAATAAGAGAACTGGAGAAGGATTAAGAAAAGGCCTGGATTTATTTCAACAGGCTATCGAAAAAGACCCAACCTATGCTCTTGCCTATGCTGGTGTAGCGGATAGCTACAACCTCCTCGGATACTATTACCATATGCCTTCCAAGGAAGCATTCTCAAAAGCAAAGACTGCAGCAGAAAGAGCCTTGGAGATAGACGAATCACTTGCAGAGGCGCACACTTCGTTGGCTTGGGTCAGTATGTTTTATGACTGGGATTGGAAGGCTGCAGAGAAAGAATACAAACGTGCCATAGAGCTCAATCCAAACTATGCCACCGCCCATCATTGGTACTCATTCTATTTGATGATTTTGGGAAGGCGTGATAAATCTTTAGATGAGGCAAGACGGGCTGTTACCCTCGATCCTCTCTCTCTCCAGATAAACAACCACTTGGCCAGTATGTTACATTTAGCTGGGCAAGATACACAAGCAGTTGAGGACTTCAAAAGAGTCATCGAAATGAATCCTTCCTATGTGCTTGCTCATAATGATCTCGGCCATACGTATGTGGAACTAAAAATGTATGATAAAGCCCTGTCAGAGTATCAGAAGGTGATCGAGTTGTTGGGGACGCGGAGTCCATCAATAATAGCCGATCTGGGATATTTGTACGCAGTGACAGGGAAGACGGATGAAGCGAAAAAATTGCTGGAAGAGTTACAAAGTTTGTCTGAGAAGATGTATGTTTCTTCGTTTTGGTTTGCAGCGATTCATCTAGGACTTGGTCAGATGGACCAGGCCTATGAATGGCTAGAAAAAGCCTATGAAGAACGAGACCATTCCATGATCATATTTAAAATTGTGAGCTATTTTGAGGATTTTCACTCGATGCCGAGATTTAAAGCTTTACTGCAAAAAGTAGGATTCGATATATGATCGGCAAGACCATCTCTCACTACAAGATCCTCGCGAAGATAGGGGAAGGCGGGATGGGGGTCGTGTATAAAGCGGAGGATACGAAGCTGAAACGGACTGTTGCCCTCAAGTTCCTGCCTCAAGAGCTGACCCGAGATCCTGAGGCCACGGAGCGCTTTGTCCAAGAAGCCCAGGCAGCGGCAGCACTGGATCATTCCAATATCTGCATTGTTTACGAGATCGATGAAGCCGATGGAAAAACATTTATTGCTATGGGATACATCGAAGGAGAAAGCCTCAAAGAAAAGATCGCCGCTGGCAAGCTAAAGATCGATGAGGCTTTGGACATGGCCATCCAGGTTGCACAAGGTCTCCAAGAGGCCCACAAAAAGGGGATTGTCCACCGGGACATCAAACCCGCCAACATCATGCTCACCGAAATAGGGCAAGCTAAGATCATGGATTTTGGTTTGGCAAAGCTGTCTTGGGGGATCGACCTTACTAAAACTGCCACAATTATGGGAACAGTGGCTTACATGTCACCGGAGCAAGCGAGAGGTGAAACAGTTGATCAACGTACCGACATCTGGTCTTTAGGTGCCATGCTTTACGAAATGCTGACTGGTGAAAAGCCATTTAAAACACATCATGAGCAGGCTGCTCTCTATGGCGTGCTTCATGAAGAACCACAACTCATGAGCGCTCTCAGAGAAGGATTGCCCATAGACCTTGACCAGATTGTAAAGAAAGCCCTCACAAAAGATCTAAATAAACGATATCAGAACATAGGTAAAATTCTATCTGACTTAAAAGCGGCTAGAGAAAGGATAAGAACTCCTGACTCGCCCGAATCAATACAGGAACCTATCGAATCCAAACCTTCAATCGCAGTACTCCCATTTGCAGATATGAGCCCTCAAAAAGACCAGGAATATTTTTGTGATGGCATAGCTGAAGAATTGATCAATGCTCTTTCGCATATTAAGGACCTGCGGGTAGTCGCTAGAACTTCAGCCTTTTCATTCAAAGGAGAAAAAGCGGATATCCGGGACATAGGGGAAAGGCTGAATGTCGAAACCGTTCTCGAAGGCAGTATCCGGAAGGCGGGCAATCGATTGCGGATAACAGCCCAGCTTATCAATGTTGCTGACGGATATCACCTCTGGTCTGAAAGATTCGACAGGGATATGGATGACATCTTTGCCATCCAGGATGAGATTTCTCTGGCTATTGTGGACAACCTGAAGATCAAGCTGCTTGGTGATGAAAAAAAAACGATGCTCAAGCGATGTTGTAAGGATGCAGAAACTTATAACATCTATCTCAAAGGTCTCTACTTTGCCTCTAAACCTAGTGTCGAAGGTTTGAAAAATGCCCAAAATTATTTCAGAGAAGCCATCGATAAAGATCCGAACTTTGCACTAGCTTATGTTGGATTATCCATTGTTTACAGCAACTTTGCCATCCTGAGCTTAATTCCTCCCGAGGACATGTGGCCAAAAGCCAAATCCGCTCTGGGAAAAGCCTTAGAACTGGACGATACATCGGCCGAAGCTTACGCTCAGGCGGCACAAGTGGCCTTCTGGCATGAATGGGACTGGGATAAGACAGAAGAACACTACAAACGGACTTTTTCACTGAATCCCAATCACTCGTTCGCTCATGCCTGGTATGCTTGGTATTGTCTGGCGATGAAACGTTTTGATGAGGCCATCGCGGAAATCAAGAAGGCCCAAGAGCTGGACCCTCTGATGCCCATATTTTATGCCATGTCAGTGGGAATTCATGCGCGAGCCGATCGATATGAAGAGGCGATTGACGATTTTCATAGAGCCATAGAGCTAGATCCAAACATAGGCCTTGCTTATTACCACGTTGGAACAGCCCATATTCGAATGGGTAAACTGGAAGAAGCAAAATCTTCCTTTAAAAGATCACTGGAGCTCACGATCTACACGGGCTGGGCGGAGGCTTGGCTTGGTGTCATATACAATTTGGAAGGGAAAAAAGAGAAGGCCGAAAAAATCCTTTCA